>NZ_BAAALF010000127.1:0-24733 GCF_039528135.1 Kitasatospora nipponensis
TGACGGCGTTGCCGCTCGCCGGGTCGAAGGTGTGCCCGGCCGAGCCCACCAGCGGACTGAACGACGAACCGTCCGCACTCCCCGACACCGCGAACGTCTCGGTGCGGGCCGCCCAGGCGGCGGACGGCGGCAGCTTCAGCACCAGCCGGCCCACCGGGTGACCGGCGCCGAGGTCGACGGTCAGGCTCTGCGGGAACGCGTTGTCGGTACTCTCCCAGTAGCTTCCGGCGTCGCCGTCGACCGTGTTGGCCGCGCCGTAGCTCTGGGTGTGGCCGGTGTCGCTGGTGGCGGCGTGCAGCGCGAGGTTCGGATTACCGGGCGGGGTCGGGGTGGGCGTCGGAGTCGGGGTGGGCGTCGGAGTCGGCGTGGGGGTGCCGCTCGGGGCGTAGGCCTCCAGTTCGGAGAGCTGGCCGGCCGGCCAGCCCGTGTTGGCGGTGAAGGTCAGCCGCAGGTACCGCGCGGCGGAACCGGCCGGCAACGGCACCGTGACGGCGTTGCCGCTCGCCGGGTCGAAGGTGTGCCCGGCCGAGCCCACCAGCGGGCTGAACGACGAACCGTCCGCGCTCCCCGACACCGCGAACGTCTCGGTCCGGGCCGCCCAGGCGGCGGACGGCGGCAGCTTCAGCACCAGCCGGTCGAGGCCGCGGGTGGCACCGAGGTCGGTCTGGATCCACTGCGGGAAGGCGTTGTTGGCGCTCTCCCAGTAGCTGCCGGCATCCCCGTCCACCGCGTTCGCGGCGGCGTAGCCCTGGGTCGCGCTGCTCGCGGTGACCGGCTGGTGCAGGGCGAGGTTACCGCCGGGCGTCGGCGTGGGGGTCGGCGTCGGGGTGGGCGTGGGCGTCGGGGTGGGGGTCGGCGTCGGGGTGGGGGTCGGCGTGGGGGTCGGTCCGCCGCCCGGGTAGCTGTAGACCGGGCTGGGCCACGGCCCGCAGTACGCCGCGCCGCCGTTCCAACTCCCGTTGCCACCCTGGTCGGTGATCCCGAAAGCGCCCGCTCCCTGGCAGTTGTAGACGCCTGCCGCACCGACGTGCGCGGCGGTCACGTTGTGGAAGGTAGCCGAGCCCGTGGACTGCAACTGCAGCACGAAGGTGCCGGTGCCGTCGATGGCGATGTCACGGAAGTCGACGTTGCCGACACCGCTGCCGATGAAGTGGATCGCCTCGTAGGAGCTGTCCAGGATGTTCAGCCCGGAGACGTCGACCGCGCCGGTCATCGGCGCGTCACTGGCCCAGAACCAGAGGGCGCCGACGCCGAACTGCCAGTTCGGGTCGAGGACTCCGGTGCGGATCAGGTCGTTGTCGGCGATCGTGGTGGTGCCGGCGAGCGGCACCGCGCTGAACCGGTTGCCGACGTGGATGCCGCCGCCCTGGGTCAGCGTGTCGGCCACCACGTTGCCGGTCACGCTGTTGTCGTGCCCGCCGTAGATCGCGATGTTGTTGGCCAGCACCGGCAGTTCGACCGTGTTGTGGGTGATCACGTCGTCGTGGTCCGCGTCGTGCTCGGCCCAGGTGGCGATCCCGTCGTCGGCGGTGTTGCGCAGGTAGTTGCCGCTGATGGTGGTGTGGCTGATGCCGTCGTGCAGGTTGATGCCGTCCGCGGTGGTGTCCAGGATCCGGGAGTTGGTGATGCTCAGCCCGTCGAACGGGCCGTCCAGCCAGATGCCCACCTTGGTGTGCTGGATCCACAGGTCGTCGATGGTGGAGCCGCCGCCGAGCGCGCCGCCCACGCCGTTCACCTGGGCGCTGTCGTCGCGGTCGGTGGTCTGGCCCAGGATCGCGAAGTCGGCCAGGTGGACGTTGCTGCTCGGGTTGGGCGCGTAGGTGCCGTAGACGCCCACGCCGGATCCCTGCAGCACCGAGTACCAGGGGCCCGCGCCCTTCACCGTCACGTTGTTGACGATCACGTGGCCGGTCACCGCGAAGGTGCCCGCCGGGATCCAGACGCCCTTGCCCTGCGCGGCGGCGGCGTTGACGGTGTTCTGGATCGCCGCCGTGGCGTCGCTGTGGCCGGTCGGGTCGGCGGCGTACGGCGCGTCGGTGACGCTGAGGTAGCCGGTCGGCTCGGCCTTCGGCGCGGCGACGTCCTCGAAGTCCGCGGTGTCCACGGTGTACGAGGGCGCGCTGTCGCCCGCGTCGACCTGGACCCGCACCTTGCTGCCGGCGGGCAGCTCGGCGCCGAACCGGTAGCGCACGTCGTCGTAGAAGTGGTGGCCCTTGCCGTCGCCGGGGTTGTTGCTGAACGGGTAGGAGCCGTACAGGTCACTGAACTTGGAGGTCAGCGCGAGGTCGGCGCTCTTGCCGCCGTTGACGTAGAGGCTGAGCGCGGCGTTCAGCCCCGCGCCGTCCGCGGAGTCGGGGATCGCGTAGTGCAGGTCCACCGCGTTCGCCGGCCGGGTCAGCGTGAACTCGATGTACTGGCCCTGGCCGGTCAGTTGGACCGCGGTGCGGCCGGCCGCCTCGGAGGCCAGGGTGCCGAAGGTGCGCGAGGGGGTGAGCACCGTGCCGTTGGTGGCCGCGCCCACGGCCAGGTACTCGGTGAACGGGACGGCCGCACCGCGGCCGGTGGCGGCGGCGTCGGCCACCGCGGTCAGCGGGAGGCTCGCGGCGGCGGGGCCGGCGTCGAGGGTGGCGGCGTGCGCGCCGGGCAACAGCAGCCCGGCGGCGCCCAGGGCTACGGCCGCCAGGACGGCGGGCAGCCGCAGGCTGCGCGGATGGGTGGACATGGCACACGACCTTTCTGGGTCATGGTGCGGTGGGGGGTGGGGGTGAGGGTGCTGAGGGCGGATGGGGGCGGCGCGGAGGGCGGGCAAGCCCAGGCCCAGGCCCAGGCTCAGGCGGGGTCGCGGTCGCCGTCGCGGTCGCGCAGCCAGACGGCGGTGTCGCCGGGCAGCCGTCCGTCGTCCAACGGCCCGCTGGCGAGCAGGAGTTCGACGTCGGACGGCAGGTCGAGGGGCTCGGTCGAGAAGTTCACCAGGCAGCGGAACCCGCCCGCGCGCCGGAACGCGAGCACCTGCGGGGCCGACGGCAGCCAGCCGAAACCGCCGTGCACCGCCGATCGGCGCAGCCGCAGCGCGCCGCGGTAGAGCTCCAGCATCGAACCGGGGTCGCCCCGTTGGGCCTCGACGGTGAGCGCGGCCCAGGAGCGCGGCTGGGGCAGCCAGGGCGCCACCCCCGGGGGCGCGAAGCCGAACGGCGGCTGCTGCCCCGACCAGGGCAGCGGGACCCGGCAGCCGTCCCGCCCCGGGTCGGTGCCGCCCGAGCGCAGGTGCATCGGGTCCTGCAGCCGCTCCAGCGGGAGGTCCTCCACCTCCGGCAGGCCGAGTTCCTCGCCCTGGTAGAGGTAGACCGCGCCGGGCAGGGCCAGCGAGAGCAGGGCGGCCGCGCGGGCCCGGCGGGTGCCCAGCGCCAGGTCGGTGGGGGTGCCGAAGGCCTTGGCGGTGAAGTCGAAGCGGGTGTCCTGGCGACCGTAGCGGGTGACCGTGCGGGTGACGTCGTGGTTGCAGAGCACCCAGGTGGCCGGGGCGCCGACCGGGGCGTGCGCGGCGAGCGTGGCGTCGATGGACGCGCGCAGCTCGCCGGCCCGCCAGGGCCTGGCCAGGAAGTCGAAGTTGAAGGCGGTGTGCAGTTCGTCGGCGCGCAGGTAGCGGGCGAAGCGCTCGGTGTCGGGGACCCAGATCTCCCCCACCAGCACCCGGGGTTCGGCGTAGGAGTCGGCGATCGCCCGCCAGGAGCGGTAGATGGCGTGCAGGTCGTCGCGGTCCACGTAGGGGTGCGGGTCGTGCCCGGGCCGGAAGTCGGGCAGCGCCGGGTCCTTGGCGAGCAGGCCGGCCGAGTCGATCCGCACGCCGGCCGCGCCGCGGTCGAACCAGAACCGCAGGATCGCCTCGTGCTCGGTGCGCACCCGCGGGTGCGCCCAGTTCAGGTCCGGCTGCTGGGCGGCGAACAGGTGCAGGTACCACTCCCCCGGGCTCCCGTCGGCGTCCGTCGTGCGGGTCCACGGGCAGCCGCCGAACTCCGAGGTCCAGTCGTTGGGCGGCAGTTCGCCCTGCGCGCCGCGCCCCGGCCGGAAGTGGAAGAGCTCCCGCTGCGGGCTGCCGGGGCCGGCGGCCAGCGCGGCGCGGAACCACGGGTGGGTGTCGGAGACGTGGTTGGGCACGATGTCGACGATCGTGCGGATCCCCTGGTCCAGGCCCTCGGCGATCAGCTTCTCGGCCTCGGCCAGGGTGCCGAAGACCGGGTCGACGTCCCGGTAGTCGGCCACGTCGTAGCCGCCGTCGGCCATCGGCGAGGGGTACCACGGGTTGAACCAGACGGCCTGGACGCCGAGTTCGACCAGGTGGCCGAGGCGGGCCCGGACACCGGCCAGGTCGCCGGTCCCGTCGCCGCTGGCGTCGGCGTAACTGCGCGGGTACACCTGGTAGATGGCCGCGTCGCGCCACCAGTCGGCTCGGTCGGGCTGCTGTGCCACGGTGAGATGTCCTTTCGGGGAGGCTGGGGCCCGTCCCACAGGCCCCGGGCAGCGCGGACCGACCGGGCCGGTGGGTGGCAGGGCACTCAGCCCTTGAGGCCGCCCGCGGTCAGGCCGGCCATGATGTTGCGCTGGAAGATCAGGAAGAAGACGACGGTCGGTGCGGAGGCGATCGCCAGCGCGGCGATCACGACGTTCTGCGGGACGCCGGTGGACAGCGAGTTGATGCCGATGTTGAGCGGCTGGTTCGCCGGGTCGGGCTGCACCAGCATCGGCCACAGGAAGTCCTTCCAGACGTTGACCACCGCGAAGATGGACACCACGCCCAGGATCGGCCGGGACAGCGGCAGCACGATCGACCACAGCGCCCGCAGCGGGGTGGCGCCGTCGATCGCGGCGGCGGCCAGCAACTCCTCGGGCACGGAGTCGAAGAAGCGCTTGAGCAGGAAGACGTTGAAGGCGTTGGCGACGGTGGGCAGCCAGATCGCCCACGGCGTGTCGATCAGGTTCAGGTGCAGCAGCGGCAGGTCCAGCACCGTCAGGTACTGCGGCACGATCAGCACCGCCGCCGGGATCATCAGGGTGGCGAGCATCATGCCCAGGATCAGGTTGCCCAGCACCGGACGGAGTTTGGAGAGCGCGTAGGCGGCGGCGACGTCGAACACCAGCTGGAAGGCGAGCGCGCCGAAGGCGTAGTAGAGGGTGTTGAAGAGCAGCCGGGCCATCCGCAGCTTCGACCAGGCCTCGGCGTAGGTGCCGACCTGCGGGTGGGCGGGGAAGAGCGTGGGCGGGTTCTGGATCACCTCCTGGGTGGACTTCAGCCCGCCGGTCACCAGCCAGTAGAGCGGGCCGAGGAAGACCAGCGTGAAGACCACCAGGACCGCGGCGAGCACCAGGCGGTAGACGATCCGCCCGCGCGGGCGGCCGATCTGGCTGTCGGATATCAGGGTGCGCATGTGCGGTCTCCCCAGCGCCTAGTCGCAGGTGCGGCTCAGCCGCACGTACAGGGCCGAGAAGCCGGCCAGTACCAGCAGCATCACCAGGCCCAGCGCCGAGGCGCTGCCGTAGTTGTCGAAGTTGAAGGCGTACTGGTAGATCAGGTAGACCACGGTGGTGGTCGAGCCCTGCGGCCCGTTGCCGCCGGTCAGCAGGTACGGCTCGACGAAGACCTGCATGGTGGCGACGACCTGCAGCAGCAGGAGCAGGGACAGGATCAGCCGGGTCTGCGGGATGGTGACGTGCCAGATCCTGCGCAGCAGGCCGGCGCCGTCGAGTTCGGCGGCCTCGTAGAGCTCGCCGGGGATCGACTGCAGGGCGGCCAGGTAGATCAGGGTGGCGCCGCCCATGTTCATCCAGGTGGTCGCGATGACCACCGAGATCATCGCCGTGTCGGGCGAGTTGAGCCAGGCCGAGGTGGGCAGGTGCAGGGTGCGCAGGATGCTGTCGAACAGGCCGTAGCCCGGGTCGTAGAAGTACTTGAAGAGCAGCACCGAGGCGACCGGCGGGAGCATCACCGGCAGGTAGACCAGGATGCGCAGGTAGCCGCGGAAGTGCCGCAGTTCGTTGAGCAGCACGGCGACCAGGAACGGCAGCGCGAAGCCGAGCAGCAGCGCGAGCAGCGTGAACAGCGCGGTGTTGCGCCAGGCCTGCCAGAAGGCCGGGTCGTGCAGGATGTGCCGCAGGTTGTCCAGGCCGACCCAACTGGTGCGCCCGCGCCGGGTCTTCTGGAAGCTCATCACCACCTCGCGGACCATCGGGTACCACGAGAAGCAGGCGAAGCAGAGCAGCGCGCCGAGCAGGAATCCGTGGGCGGTGAGGTTGCGCCGCAGGCGCTGCCCGCGGCCGGCGCGGGCGGCGGCGCCGGCCGGGTCCCGGGCCGGGACGGGGGTGGGCTTGCGGCGGGAGGGGACGCTGATCGCTGCCATGGGGAGTGCTCCTGGGAGGGCGGGGGGCCGAACGCCGGCGGATCGGGGGCCGGCCCCCGCGGGACGGCTACCGGTTCTCGGCCAGCACCTGGTCGACCTGCTGGGCGGCGGCCGTCAGCAGCTTGGCCACATCCGCGTTCTGGTCGGTCAGGACGGCGGAGACGGGGTTGTCCAGCACCTTGTAGATCTGCTGGGCGTTGGCCGGCTCGAGCTTGCCGGGCACCGAGGTCCCCAGGTAGGGCGCGTAGTTCTGGACCGGCACGCTGGCACTGGCGGCCTTGGCCGCGTTGTCGGCGGCCAGACTGGCACCGGTGAGGAAGAACGGCTGCGGCAGGCCGACCGGCAGCCCGTCGTCCTTGCTGCGGGCGTAGTCGAACTGGCCCTTGCCGAGGGTCAGGTACTTGAAGTTGACCCAGGCGATGCCGGCCTTGATCTGGTCCGGGCTGGAGCCCTTCTTGAAGAGGTAGTCGTTGCCGCCGAGCAGCGCCGCCTTCTCCCCGGGCATCGGGGCCATGCCGTAGTCCTGGTAGTCACCCTTGAGGGTCTGCACCATGTAGGTGATGTCGTCGGGGGCGCCGACGTACATGCCGAGCTTGTTCGCGGCCATCTGGGTCATCAGGTCGGGCCACTTGAGGCCCTGGGCGGCGGCCATGCTGTGGTCGGTCCAGCGCATGTCGTGCAGGTTCTGCAGGACCTGGCGGCCGGCGTCGGTGTCGAAGGCGGACTTGGCGCCGTCGGGGGTGGTCATCGAGCCGCCGAGGCCGTAGAGCTCGGCGGTGAAGTGCCAGCCGCCCTGGTTGGTGGCGCTGTAGTCGCCGTAGCCGCTCACGCCGCCGCCGAGCGCGGCGATCTTCTGCGCGTCGGCGCGGATCTCCTCCCAGCCGGTCGGCGGCTTGTCGGGGTCGAGGCCGGCCTGGGCGAAGAGCCTGCGGTTGTAGAGCAGGCCCATCTTGTAGTTGGAGGTGGGCAGTCCGTACAGCTTGCCGTCGGACTTGAGGGTGGCCAGCACCGAGGGGTCGATGTCCGCCAGCGCCGGCACGGTGGTGCTGTTCACGTAGGCCGAGATGTCCGCCACCGCTCCGGCGTCGAGGACCTGGTTGAGGTCGGTGAAGTAGCTGTAGAAGACGTCGGGTTCACTCTTGCCCTTGAGCTGGGCGGTGAAGGCGGCCGGGTCCTCGCAGGGGGAGGCGTCCTTGGCGTTGACGGTGACGTTCGGGTAGGTCCGGTGGAAGGCGTCGATGTCCTCGGCCCACTCCTTGCGCTCGGCGGTCTTGGTGACCGGCGGCTCGCAGTCGACCGTGATGGTGACCTTGGTCTTCGGGTCCAGCGGAGCAGCGGCACCGGCGGCGCCCGATCCCGCGCCGCCGGTGGGACCCGCGGTGCTTCCCGCACTCCCGGAGCTGGAGCACGCGGCGGCGCTCAGGGCGAGGCCGGCCGCGGCGGCGAAGGCGAGCGAACGGTGCACAAGCCGCTGTCTGTTCATGCGGGTTGACCCTTTCAGGCAGGCAGGTGGGCAGCGCGAGGACGCGGGGCTGCCCGTGCTGGTCCGGTGGGAGCCGCGCCCGGGCGGATGGTGGCGGGCCGGGGCGGCGGGGCGTGCGGGATCGTGCGCGCGGTGGTGCGCGGTGGTGTGCCGCCCGCCGCGGTCAGGCGGCGGCGGCCGGCGTCGACTACTAAAGCAGCCCCGACAGGTGTCCACAAGATTTCGACGGAGTTTCGCAAAAACTCGACTGCTTTGACGCCGCCTTGCAGGGCCTCCCCCGGCCCGGCGCGCCCCGGACAGCACGAAGGGCGGGCACCGAGGTGCCCGCCCTTCGCCCGCGGAACCGTCAACCGCGCTCGCGCATCGGCGCGGTGGAGCCGCGCACCACCAGCTCGGGCTCGAAGAGCAGCTCGTCGTGGGTCACCCGGACCCCGCCGATCTCGCCCACCAGCAGCTCGACCGCCGCCCGCCCCATCGCCTCGATGGGCTGGCGCACGGTGGTCAGCGGCGGGTCGGTGCACATCATGAACGAGGAGTCGTCGTAGCCGATCACCGACACGTCGTCCGGCACCGACAGCCCCGCCCGGCGCACCGCGCGCACCGCGCCCAGCGCGAGCGGGTCGCTCGCGCAGACCAGGCCGGTGACCCCCTGACGCAGCAGCCGGGTGGTCGCCGCCTGCCCGCCCTCCAGGCTGAACAGCGCCCGCTCCACGCACTCCTCGGGCAGCTCCAGCCCGACCCGGCGCAGCGCGGCGCGGGCCGCGGCCAGCTTGCGCAGCGAGGGCACGTGGTCGGCCGGGCCGAGCACCAGGCCGATCCGGCGGTGGCCCAACTGCCGCAGGTGGCCGACCGCCTGCTCGACCGCCACCGCGTCGTCGCAGGAGACCCGGGGGAAGTCCAGGTCGTCGATGGCCGCGTTCAGCAGCACGGTGGGCAGGCTGCGCTCGGCCAGCCGCTCGTAGTGCTCGTGCGGCGCGTCGGCCTGGGCGTAGAGGCCGCCGAAGAAGACCACGCCGGAGACGTGCTGCTCCAGCAGCAGGTCCACGTAGTCGGCCTCGGAGACGCCGCCGGCGGTCTGGGTGCAGAGCACGGGGGTGAAGCCCTGGCCGGCCAGCGCGCCGCTGACCACCTCGGCGAAGGCGGGGAAGATCGGGTTCTGCAGCTCGGGCAGCACCAGGCCCACCAGTCGGGCCCGTTCGCCGCGCAGCTGGGTCGGGCGCTCGTAGCCCAGCACGTCCAGCGCGGTGAGCACCGCCGCCCGGGTGGCCTCGGAGACGCCGGGCTTCTCGTTCAGCACCCGGCTGACGGTGGCCTCGCTCACCCCGACCTTCTTGGCCACCTCGGCAAGTCGTCGTGTCATGCGGGCGAGTGTACGGCAGCCGACGCAAGCAGTTTGCGCCTTCTTGCGGGAGCATCTCCCCGGATCGGCCCCGGCAGCCGGCGTCGTGGAGCGGAACGGACCGCCCGCTCGGACCGGATGACCCGCCCCACCAGCCGTCTCCGCCGCAAGCAGCGCAAGCCAGCCGAGATCATTTGCGTGAATCGATGTAATTCTTAAGGCATTTGCTCCTTCTCTTGCTCTGATATGACCCCGACACTACGCTCCGCAGGACGCAGCCGCCCGCCGCCCCGCGCCGGACCACGGCCGCCGCCGCTCCGAGCGGAGCCGATCCCCACCCTCACCCCGCCCTCGCCCCCGCCTCCCCACCCACCTCCCGAGGGAGACCATGTCAGGCACACGCCACCCGAGAGCCGCCAGCGCCGCCCTCCCGCTGCTCGCCCTGCTGCTCGCCCTGCTCCCGCTGCTCACCCCGGCCCTCGCCCGCGCGGCGGGCGGCGCCAACCTGGCGGCCGGCCGCACCGCCACCGCCGCCAGCAGCAACGGCGCCTACACCCCCGCCAACCTCACCGACGGCAACCAGTCCAGCTACTGGGAGAGCGCCGGCACCGGCCTGCCCCAGTGGGCCCAGGTCGACCTCGGCGCCGCCGCCCAGGTCGGCCAGGTGGTGCTGAAGCTGCCCGCCGGCTGGGGCGCCCGCACCCAGACCCTCGCCGTCCAGGGCAGCACCGACGGCACCACCTTCGCCACCCTGGCCGCCTCCGCCGACCACACCTTCGACCCGGCCTCCGGCAACACCGTCACCCTCACCTTCGGCGCCACCGGCGCCCGCTGGGTGCGGATCGCGATCAGCGCCAACACCGGCTGGCCGGCGGCCCAGCTGGCCGAGATCGAGGTCTACGGATCAGGCACCGGGCCGGTCGACCTGGCGCTCGGCAAGTCGATGAGCGCCAGCGGCTCGAGCCAGAACTACCTGCCGGCCAACGCCGCCGACGGTGACCGCAACAGCTACTGGGAGAGCACCGACAACGCCCTCCCGCAGTGGCTGCAGGTCGACCTCGGCGCCTCGCTGGCCCTCACCCAGGTGGTCCTGCGCACCCCCACCGCCAGCGGCTGGGGCGCCCGCACCCAGACCCTCTCGATCCAGGGCAGCACCGACGGCACCGCCTTCAGCGACCTGGTCGCCTCGGCGAGCTACTCCTTCGACCCGGCCACCGGCAGCAGCGTGAGCATCCCCTTCGCCGCCGCCACCGAGCGCTACCTGCGGGTGCGGATCACCGCCAACTCCGCCTGGCCGGCGGGCCAGCTCTCCGCGTTGGAGGTCTACGGCCCGGCGGCCGGCGACACCCAGCCGCCCAGCGCCCCGGCGAACCTGGCCCTCACCGAGCCGCAGTCCGGGCAGGTCAGGCTGACCTGGAGCGCGGCCACCGACAACGTCGCGGTGACCGGCTACGACCTCTACGCCGACGGCGCGCTGCTCACCAGCCTGCCGGCCGCCGCCCTGAGCTACACCGACACCCGCCCGGCCGGCGCCACCGTCAGCTACTTCGTGCGCGCCCACGACGCGGCTGGCAACCAGTCCGCCAACAGCGACACCGTCACCCGCACCGGCCAGGGCGGCGACACCACCGCCCCCACCGCGCCCACCGCCCTGACCCTCACCCAGCCGCAGTCCGGCCAGATCCGGCTCACCTGGGGAGCCGCCACCGACAACGTCGCGGTGACCGGCTACGACGTGCTGCGCGGCGGCGTGCAGATCGCCAGCGTCGGCGCCACCACCTTGGGTTACACCGACAGCCAGCCCGACGGCACGACCGTCTCGTACACCGTCAAGGCGCACGACGCGGCCGGCAACGAGTCGGCCGCCAGCAACACCGTCACCCGCACCGGCAGCGGCTCGGGCGCGGAGCTGGCGCGCAACAAGCCGGTCACCGGCTCCGCCAACACCTACGTCTACGTCCCGGCCAACGCGGTCGACGGCGACCCCACGACCTACTTCGAGGGCGCCTCCTACCCGAGCACGCTCACCGTGGCCCTGGGCGCCGACGCCGACCTGACGGCCGTCAAGGTGCTGCTCAACCCGGCCGCCGCCTGGTCGACGCGCACCCAGACCATCCAGGTGCTGGGCCGCGAGCAGAGCGCCGGCGGCTTCGGCACGCTGGCCGCCGCGCAGTCGTACACCTTCGACCCGGCCACCGGGAACAGCGTCACCATCCCGGTCAGCGGCCGGGTCAGCGACGTGCAGCTGAGCATCACCGCCAACAGCGGCGCGCCCGGCGGCCAGGTGGCCGAGTTCCAGGTGTTCGGCACCCCGGCCCCCAACCCGGACCTCACCGTCAGCGCCGCCTCCTGGGCCCCCGCGGCCCCGGTGGAGAGCGACCCGGTGACCCTGTCGGCGACCGTGCGCAACATCGGCACCGCCGCCGCCGGCGCCACCGACGTGAACTTCTACCTGGGCAGCACCAAGGTCGGCACCGCCGCCGTCGGCGCGCTGGCCGCCGGCGCCTCGACCACCGTCAGCGCGCCGATCGGCACCAGGAGCGCGGGCAGCTACCAGCTGACCGCCAAGGTCGACGAGGCCGACAAGGTCGTCGAGCTGGACGACTCCAACAACAGCTACACCGCCCCCACCGCCCTCCAGGTGGCGCCGGTGCAGAGCGCCGACCTGCTCGCCGCCCCGGTGGCCTGGACACCCGGCAACCCGGCCGCCGGCAGCGCGGTGGCCTTCACCGTGACGGTCAGGAACCAGGGCACCGTGGCCAGTTCGCCCGGCCCGCACGCGGTGCAGCTCAGCGTGCTGGACGCCACCGGCGCCACGCGCTACACCGCGAACGGCTCGGTCAGTGGCGCGCTCGCACCCGGCGCCTCCAGCGCCCCGGTGAACCTGGGCAGTTGGACGGCCGCGGACGGCAAGTACACGGTACACACGGTCATTGCCGCCGACAGCGCGGAGCTGCCCGTCAAGCAGGCGAACAACACCGCCGACACCCCGCTGTTCGTCGGCCGCGGCGCCGACATGCCCTACGACACCTACCAGGCCGAGGACGGCCAACTCGGCGGCGGAGCAGCGGTGATCGGTCCCAACCGGACCATCGGCGACCTGGCCGGCGAGGCCTCGGGACGCGAGGCGGTGACCCTGAACTCCACCGGCTCCTACGTCCAGTGGACCACCCGGGCGAGCACCGACTCGCTGGTCACCCGGTTCTCCATCCCGGACGCGCCGGGCGGCGGCGGCACCACCGCGACCCTGGACCTCTACGTCGACGGCACGTTCCTGCAGGCGATCTCGCTCACCTCGCACTTCGCCTGGCTGTACGGCGCGGAGACCGGCCCGGGCAACGACCCGAGCGCCGGCGGCCCGCGCCACCTCTACGACGAGGCGCACGCGCTGCTGAGCCGCAGCATCCCGGCCGGCAGCGTGGTCAGGCTGCAGAAGGACGGCGCCAACACCTCGCAGTACGCCATCGACTCGGTGGACTTCGAACAGGCCACCGCGGCCGCCGATCCCAACCCCGCCGGCCTGGTCACCCCGGCCGGCTTCGCCCAGCAGGACGTGCAGAACGCGCTGGACCAGGTACGGATGGACACCACCGGCAAGCTCACCGGCGTCTACCTGCCCGCCGGCCAGTACCAGGTCTCCAGCAAGCTCCAAGTCTACGGCAAGCCGGTCCAGGTGATCGGCGCGGGCCCGTGGTTCACCCAGTTCAGCGCGCCCGCCACGCAGGAGAACACCGACGTCGGCTGGTCGGTGTCGGCCAGCGCCGACGGCTCGTCGTTCAGCGGCTTCGGCTGGTTCGGCAACTACACCTCGCGGATCGACGGGCCCGGCAAGGTCTTCGACCTCACCGACGTCGCCAACCTCACCATCGACAACCTCTGGATCGAGCACCAGGTCTGCGCGATCTGGGGCACCCACGTGAGCGGCCTGACCGTGACGAACCTGCGCATCCGCGACACCTTCGCGGACGGCGTCAACCTCACCAACGGCAGCCAGTCCAACCTGGTCAGCAACGACGAGGCCCGCACCACCGGCGACGACAGCTTCGCGCTCTTCGCCGCCACCGACCACAACAGCGCCGACCTGAAGAACAACACCTTCCAGAACCTCACCGCGCTCACCCCCTGGCGGGCGGCCGGCATCGCCGTCTACGGCGGCTACGCCAACACCTTCCAGAACCTGTACGTGGCCGACACCCTCACCTACGCGGGCATCACCGTCAGCTCGTTGAACTTCGGCTACCCCTTCGAGGGCTTCGGGGCGAGCCCGCAGACGGTGATCCGCAACGCCTCGCTGGTGCGCGACGGCGGGCACTTCTGGAACGGCCAGGTCTTCCCCGCGCTCTGGCTCTTCTCGGCGACCCAACCCTTCCAGGGCATCCGGATCAGCGGCGTCGACATCAGCGACCCGACGTACGCGGGCATCATGTTCCAGACCGACTACTCGGGTGGCACCGCGCTCGACCCGATCACCGACACGGTCCTCACCGACATCAGCATCACCGGCGCCCAGCCCAGCGGTGACGCCTACAACTCCCGCTCCGGCTTCGGCATCTGGGCCAACCCGCTGCCCGAGGCCGGTCAGGGCCCGGCGGTCGGCGCGGTCACCTTCAACCACCTGACCGAGAGCAACAACCACCTCGACATCGACAACCCGACCTCGACCTTCGCCATCACCGTCAACCCCTAGACCCTGTCCCAGCAGCCGGCGCCGTACGGCCCGGGGCCGGTGCGCGGGCCTGCGCAAATCCCCGTGCGACGGCCGGGCGGCCTCTGCCAGACTCCTCGCAATCAGGGGAGAGGTTATGCATGACACCCGTCTGACACCCCGTGTGTCCGCGGTGGCCACACCACCGCCACCGTCCCAGGCGTCACCCGTCCCGGGGCCGACGCCGGACGAACTCGCCGGCTACCACCGCACCGTGGGGCTGCTGCGCCGGCTGCCGGTCGAGCACCCGAGCCGGCTGCACGCCGAGCGGGTCGCCGACGCCTTCGTGCGCGACGGACGCCGGCGCCGGGCCGCCGAGCGCCGCCGCCAGGACCTCGCCGACGACGCCGCGTTGCGCGCGGCCACCAGCACCGGCGCGCCGGACCGCCGCGAGGACGCGCCGCTCGCGCCACTCGCCCCGGCCACCGAAGGGACCGCGACGGTGGGCACCTTCCGTCGCCCGCACGGCTGCTACGTCTGCAAGGAGCCCTACCGCGAGGTGGACGCCTTCTACCACCTGCTCTGCCCCGCCTGCGCCCGGCTCAACACCGCCAACCGCGCCCTGAGGTGCGACCTGCGGGGTCGCCGGGCGCTGCTGACCGGCGGGCGGGTGAAGATCGGTTTCCAGCTGGCGCTGATGATGCTGCGCGACGGCGCCGAGCTGATCGTCACCAGCCGCTTCCCCCACGACACCCTGCGCCGCTTCGCCGCCGAGCCCGGGAGCGAGCGGTGGCTGGAGCGGCTGAGCGTGGTCGGCATCGACCTGCGCGACCCGCGTCAGGTGCTCGGCCTGTGCGAGCGGCTGCGGGCCGAGGGTCGGCCGCTGGACATCCTGGTCAACAACGCGGCGCAGACCCTGCGCCGCCCGCCCGAGGCGTACGCGCTGCTGGCCGCGGGCGAGCACGCCGAGCCCGCGCCGGAACTGCGCCGCTCGGTGTGGCACGCGCCCGGCTTCACCCCGATGCCCGCGCTGGCCGCCGCCTGGCCGGCCGCCGACCTGGCGGGCCCCGGGGCGCCGACCCGGCTCCCGGCCACCGCTCCGCTCCCGGCGGCCATGACGGCCGCTCCCGCCGTCGCGGGCGCGGGCGCCGTCGACGAGGCCGGTCTGCTGCCCGACCCGGCGCCGGGCAACTCCTGGTCCGCGCGGCTCGGCGAGCTGGACCCGGCGGAGGTGCTGGAGACCCAGCTGGTCAACGCGCTGGCCCCGACGCTGCTCTGCGACCGCCTGCTGCCCCTGCTGCTGGCCTCGCCGCACGCCCGCCGCTACATCGTCAACGTGACCGCGGTCGAGGGCCGGTTCGCGGTGCGCAACAAGACCGCCGGCCACCCCCACACCAACATGGCCAAGGCCGCGCTCAACATGCTCACCCGCACCAGCGCCGGCGCGCTGGCCGAGCAGGGCGTGCACCTGTGCGCGGTCGACACCGGCTGGATCACCGACGAGAACCCGGCCCCGAAGAAGGGCCGGATCGCCGCCCGCGGCTTCCGCACGCCGCTGGACGTGGTGGACGGAGCGGCCCGCGTCTACCACCCGATCGTGCGCGGCGAGGCCGGCGAGCCGCTCTCCGGGGTCTTCCTCAAGGACTACCGGGAGGCCGCCTGGTGACCCCGCCGCCGCCCGGCCCGGCCGGCTCCGGCCGAGCCACCCCCGGCCCGGTCCACTTCTGACAGAGTGGACCGGTGACCGAGACCCCCACCACCGGCTTCGCCACCGTCCTGGGCGCCTGGCGGCAGGAGCCCGGCCCGCTGGCGGCCGCCCTGGCGGCGGCGATCCGCGAGGCCGTGCTGGACGGCCGGGTCCCGGTCGGCACCCGGCTGCCGTCCGAGCGCGCGCTGGCCACGGTGCTGCGGGTCAGCCGCGGCACCGTCGTCAGCGCGCTGACCGCGCTGCGCGACGACGGCTGGCTGCACACCCGGCACGGCAGCGGCAGCGACATCCGGCTGCCACCGCGCCTGACCGAACGCACCGCGCCCCGGTCGATGGACCACGGCGAGGGCATGGACCTCACCCGGGCGGTCCCCGCCGCCCCGCACACCGCCTACCTGGCGGCGTCCCGGCGGGCGGTGGAGCGCTCGGCCTCGCTGTTGCTGGACTCCGCCGAACCCGACGCCGGGCTCCCGCAGTTGCGCGAACTGCTGGCCGAGCGCTACACCGACCAGGGCCTGCCGACCCGCCCGGACCAGATCCTGGTCACCTCGGGCGCGCGCGCCGCCCTCACCCTGCTGGCCGACCAGGTGCACGACCGCGGCCGCGCCGTCCTGGTCGAGAGCCCCACCTACCAGGGCGCGCTGGCCGTATGGCGCCGCCGCCGCGCCCGACTGGTGGCCCTGCCGGTCGGCCCCGCGGGCTGGGACCTCGACCGCCTGGACCGCGCGGTGCGTACCATGCGACCCCAACTCGCCTATCTGACACCGGACTTCCATAACCCCACCGGCGCCCTGATGCCCGCCGGCCAGCGAAGGGCGGTGGCCGAACTCGCCGCCCGCGGCGACCTGACGGTCATCGCCGACGAGACCCTGCGCGACCTGGACCTGCGCACCCCACCCGAGCCGGTGCCGCACCTGGCGGGCAGCGCGGTCATCTCCGTCGGCTCGACGAGCAAGCTCCTCTGGGGCGGCCTGCGGGTGGGCTGGCTGCGCGCCGACGCCGCCCGGATCCGCGAGCTGCGGCACAACCCGTTGCAGTCCCGGCTCACCCCGCCGCCCCTGGAGCAGCTGATCGCCTGCGAGCTGCTGGCCGACCCGCGGGAGCTGCTGCGCGAGCGGCGCGAACGCCTGCGCGCCCAGCGCGACCACCTGGCCACCCTGCTGCGCGGCACCGGCGCCTGGAGCTTCACCCTCCCGCCGGGCGGCCTGTGCCTGTGGCTGCACCTGCACGAGACCACCGCCACCGCCCTGACCCGCCGCGCGGCCGCGCACGGCCTGAAGCTCTCCCCCGGTCCGGCCTTCTCCGCCGACCGCGCCCACACCCACTACCTGCGCCTGCCCTACACCGCCACCCCCGAACTGCTGACCCGCGCCGCCGCCGTCCTGACCGGGCAACCGCCACCCTGACCCGGGCCCGGGCGCGGGCGCGGGCGCGCAGCGGGCGGCGGCCGGTGCCAGGCTGGGAACGCGGGGGCCGGCGTGAGGGTGAGGGACGGGAGTGCGGTGCGATGACCGGAATCGACGACCACGGCGAACGTCCCGGACCGCGCGCCGGCCGGCCGGACATGCCCGGCTACGGGATCCGGCCGGCCGACGAGGGCACCGGCCTGCTGCCGTGGGCCTGGGCCGAGAGCCGGCTGCGGGACTCGCACGACTACTGGGTCTCCAGCGTGCGTCCCGACGGCCGGCCGCACGCGATGCCGGTCTGGGGTGTCTGGCTGGCCGGCGGGCTCTGGTTCAGCAGCAGCCGCCGGTCGCGCAAGTACCGCAACCTGACCGCGCGCCCGGACGCCGTGCTGACCACCGACGACGCGCGCAACCCGGTGGTGCTGGAGGGGCGGGCCCGGGTGGTGACCGAGCCGGCGCCGGTCGCCGCGTTCCTGGCCGCGCTGAACGCCAAGTACCGCACCGCCTACCCCGCCGACTTCCTCGACCCGGCGGTGAACGCCACCTTCGAGGTCCGCCCGGCCACCGTCTTCGGCCTGCTGGACGGCGACTTCACCGGCTCCCCGACCCGCTGGACCTTCGACTGACCTGACCGACCTGACCGACCTGGCCGAGGAGACCCGATCAGGCCAGGCCGGCCACGCCCCCCTGCGCCTCGCGCTCGGCCGGTCCCGGCTCGGTCCCGGCCACGCCCGCGCCCGCGCCCGCGGCACCCGCACCCGTCCCGGCGCCCGCACCCGTCCCGGCACCGGCGCCCTCGCTCACGCCGCCACCCGCCGCGAAGCGCCCCAGACCGCTGGCGCGCGGCGCCGCCCCCGCGCTCTGCCGCAGCGAGTCCAGGATCGCCAGCCCCTGGCCGACGATCCCCGCGACCACCTGGTTGACGCCCTCGGTCCCGTTCAGCACCGTCAGGTTCGCGCTCGCCAGACCCCGCGAGGCGGCGTCCACCAGGGCCGGCAGGTGCTCGATCACCCGGAAGGCCGCGATCAGCTCCTGGTTGCCGCCCTTGAGCGAATCGGCGCGCGCCGAGTTCGCGGCCGCCTGCGCCTCGGCGGTGGTCCGCTCGGCGTAGGCGTCGCCGTCGGCCTGCACCCGCACCGCCTGGGCCTCCGCGGTCGCCAGCGTGGTGCGCCGGTAGGCCTCGCCCTCCGCCTCGAACTTGGCCCGGTCGCGCTGCGCCTCGGCGAGCGTGCGCTGGCGGTAGGCCTCGGCGTCGGCCGGGCGGCGGACCTCGGCCTCCAGCCGCCGCGCGGCCAGGTCGGCCTGCCGCTGGGCCAGCGCGGTCTGCTCCTCGATGACCTCCTGCGAGGCCCGCGCCTCGGCCAGCGGTCCGGCCTGCGCGGCACGCGCGTTGGCCTGCTCGGTCTCGGCCACGAAGCCGGCCCGCTTGATCGCAGTGTCCCGCTCGTACTGCGCCTTGAGGGCGAGGGCCTCCTGCTCCCGCTCGGCGGCCAGCTGGTCGGCCTTGGCCTGGGCGATCCGGGCCTGGCTGGCCACCGCGGAGGCGTGCGGGGCGGCCAGGTTGGTGATGTAGCCGGAGGCGTCCTCGATCTCCTGGATCTGCAGCGCGTCCACCACGATGCCGAGCTTCTCCATCTCCGTGTGGCTGCCCGACTTGACCTCCTGGGCCACCCGGTCGCGCTCGCGGATGATCTGCTCCACCGTCAGGCCACCGATGATGGAGCGCAGATGGCCGGCGAAGATCCGGCCGACCAGCTCCTCCATCCGGTCCTGCTCGGCCAGGAAGCGGCGGGCCGCGTTGGCGATCGAGGCCGAGTCGTCGCCGACCTTGAAGACCGTCACCGCGCGCACGGTCAGCCGGATGCCCTGCTGGGTGACGCAGTCCTCGGCGATCTCCGCCTCGCGCAGCGCCAGCGAGAGCATCCGCGCCTTCTGCTTGATCGGCATCACGAAGCTGCCGTGCCCGGTGACGATCCGGAACTGGGTGTCCTGCGCCTGCCGCTTGGAACCGGAGATCAGCAGGGCCTCGTTGGGTGCGGGCACGTGCCAGAACAACATCGCGGACCTCCCGGGTCCTGGGAATCGGCTAGCCGGAGGGGAACGGCACCACGACGACCGACCGCGGCGAGGTCTGCTCCACGACCAGGACCTCGGTGTGCCGGGCCAGGGGCCGGTCGGACCAGGCCGCGTACGCCTCGGTGCCACCGCGGACCGGCACCATGACCTCGCCCGGCCCGTCCGGTGGGACCGGGACGGTGATCCTGCCCACCGCGCCGACCGGGCTCTGGTCCGCGTCGTCGAGGACGCTCACGCAGCTCACCCGCCTTCGACGCCGCCGTTACCTCTGCTCTTCCAATCTAACGACCCAGCCCCCGAAAGGACCCGCTCCCCACGCCGACCCCGCCCGGCCGGCGGCTCGGCACCCCGCCCGCCGGCCCACGCCGACCCCACCCGGCCGCGACTCAGAACCGGACCGGCAGCTCCAGCAGCCCGCGCGAGCGCAGCGTGGGCCGGTGGCGCAGCTGCTCGCGCGGGAGGTCCAGCGCGAGCCCGGGCAGCCGGCGCAGCAGCGCGCCGAGCGCGATCTCGGTCTCCAGGCGGGCCAGCGGCGCGCCCAGGCAGTAGTGGATGCCGTGGCCGAGCGCCAGGTGGGCGTTCTCGCGCCGCCGCACGTCCAGCTCGTCGGGGTCGGTGAACTGCCCGGGGTCGCGGTTGGCGGAGGCCAGCGCCAGCAGGACGGTCTCCCCGGCCGGCACCCGGACCCCGCCGATCTCCACGTCCTCGCGCGGGAAGCGCCGGATGGCGGTGGGCGCGGGGCCGTCGTGGCGCAGGAACTCCTCCACCGCGCCGGCGACCAGCTCCGGCTCGGCCCGCAGGGCGGCCAGCTGGTCGGGTCGCTCCAGCAGGGCGAGCACGGCGTTGCCGATCGCGTGCACGGTGTTCTCGTAGCCGGCGAGCAGGATCAGGAAGGCGAGCGAGGTGAGCTCGTCCTCGCTGAGCCGGTCCTCCTGGTCGCGCACCGCGATCAGCGCGGAGAGCAGGTCGTCGCCGGGTTCGGCGCGCTTGCGGGCGATCAGCCGGGGGAAGAACTCCAGGACCGCGCCGAGCGCGGCCTTGGCGTCCTGCGGGCGGGCCGGGTCGGGGGCGATCAGGGTGTCGGTCCAGGACCGGAAGTCGCGGCGGTCGTCCTGCGGCACGCCGAGCAGGTCGCAGATGACGGTGATCGGCAGCGGGGCGGCGTAGGCCTCGATCAGGTCGGCGCGGCCCAGCGGGGCGAGGGCGTCCAGCAGTTCCTCGGCGATGGCCTCGATCGGGGCGCGCAGCTGCTCGACGCGGCGCGGGGTGAAGGCCTGCCCGACCAGCCGGCGGATCCGGGTGTGGTCCGGCGGGTCCATGTTGAGCATGTTGGCGTCGAGTGCCGGCGGCAGCGACAGGCCCCGGTAGTTGCCGGGGGTCGCGTGCCGCTTGTCGAGTGCGAGGCGGGGGTCGGCCAGCGCCTGGCGTACGTCGGCGTAGCGCGTGACCAGCCAGACCGGCAGGCCGTCCGGTGCGACGATCCGGTGCACCGGCCCGGCCTGCCGCAGCGCCGCGTACCCGGCGTGCGGGTCGGCGATCAGCGCGCCGGCGTCGATGACGGGCGCGGGGCAACCGGCGGCGGGCGCGGGGCAACTGGCTGCGGACTCGGCGGGCGCGGGCCCGGTGGCGGGGGCTGACGTCAGCTCGGGGGAGGTCATCCGCCCAGCCTAAGGGAGCGTCAGCACCCGCCGTCCGGCACCCGTCAGAAGTTGATCATGTGCCCGGCGAGCCCGTGGATCGCCTCCTTGACCGCCTCGCCCAGCGTCGGGTGGGCGTGCACGTTGCGGGCCACCTCGTGCACCGTGAGGTCCCACTGCTGGGCCAGCGTCAGCTCCGGCAGCAGCTCGGTGACCTCGGGGCCGATCAGGTGGGCGCCGAGCAGCTCGCCGTACTTGGCGTCACTGATGATCTTGACGAAGCCGTTGGCGTCGCCCAGGCCGTGCGCCTTGCCGTTGGCGGTGAACGGGAACTTGACCACCTTGACGTCGAAGCCCTGCTCGCGCGCCTGGGCCTCGGTCCAGCCGAAGCTGGCGATCTGCGGCTGGCAGTAGGTGGCGCGCGGGATCATGGTGAAGTCCAGCTCCATGGTCTCCGCGCCGGCGATCGTCTCGGCCGCGATCACGGCCATCGACTCGGCCGCGTGCGCCAGCATCAGCTTGGCCGTCACGTCGCCGATGGCGAAGATGTGCGGCACGTTGGTGCGCCCGCGGGCGTCCACCGCGATCGCGCCGCGCTCGGTGAGCGCGACCCCGGTCGCCTCCAGGCCGTAGCCCTGGACCCGGGGCGCGAAGCCGATCGCCTGGAGCACCTTGTCGGCCTCCAGCACCTGCTGCTGCCCGTCACGCGTGACGGTGACCCTGACCTTGGTGTTCGGGTCGCTGTCGTCGATCGCGTCGACCCGGGTGCCGGTCAGCACCTCGATGCCGAGCCGCTTGTAGCGCTTGGCCAGCTCGGCCGAGACGTCCGCGTCCTCCAGCGGCACCATCCGGTCGAGGAACTCGACGATGGTGACCTTCACGCCGAAGTTGTGCAGCACGTACGCGAACTCCACGCCGATCGCGCCGGCGCCCGCGATGATGACGCTCTCGGGCAGCGCGTCGGTGAGGATCTGCTCCTCGTAGGTCACCACGCGCTCGCTCAGCGCGGTGCCGGGCAGCAGCCGGGTGGTGGCGCCGGAGGCGATGATGCAGTGGTCGAAGGTGACCGTCTCGATGCCGCCCGCGCTCAGCGAGACCTGGAGGGTGTGGTCGTCGACGAAGACGCCCCAGCCGTCGTACTCGGTGATCTGGTTCTTCTTCATCAGGTAGTGGATGCCGGCCACCCGGCCGTCGGCCACCTTGCGGCTGCGCAGGAACGCCTCGCGGTAGTCGAAGCTGACCGTGCCCTCGACCTTGATGCCGAAGGTCTTGGCCTCCTTGGTGAAGATGTGCGCCAGCTCGGCGTTGCGCAGCAGCGCCTTGGAGGGGATGCAGCCCACGTTGAGACAGACCCCGCCCCAGTACTTGGTCTCGATGACCGCCGCCCGCAGCCCGAGCTGCGAGGCGCGAACGGCCGCGGTGTACCCGCCCGGGCCGGCGCCCAGGACCACGACGTCAAAGTGTGTGCTCATACAGCACACGATAGGCACCCGGGCCGGGGCCCGCCGCAGCGGCCCGGGGCCTGACAGGTGCGGTCCCCCTCACCCCCGGGCGCGGCGCAGCAGGCGGGTGGCGAGGAGGACCGCGCCGACCACGGCGGCGCAGCAGCCCAGGGCCAGGGCCAGGGCGCCACCGCTCCAGCCCCGGTCGGCGGGGGCGGGGTCGGCGACCGTACGGGCGGCAGGGGTGCTCGCCACCGAAGCGGGGGTGCTGCCGGCAGCGGGAGCGGAGGCGGCGACGGAGGGCGTGGCCGCGGGGGCGGAGGCCGCCGGGGAGGGGGCGGCGCCGTCGCCCGGCACCGCGGTCACGGTGAGCTCGGCCTCGCCCCGGCCCAGCGCCGGGAAGGCCGACTCCACGCTCACCTTCCACTGCCCCGGCGGCAGCGCCTGCGCGGTGGTGAAGGTGGCCGGCGCGCCCGGCACCGCGATCAGCTTCCAGGGGCCGACCGTGCGCCCGTCCGAGGCGACGGCGTTCAGCTCGGCCGCGACGGTCTCGGTCACCGGGTCGCCGTCGTTGTCCCAGGCCGCGACGGCGCGCGGGTGCCCGTCACCCAGGCAGCTGAGGTCGAAGTGGATGGAGTCGCCGTGCGCGGCGGCCGGTCCGGCCGGGCCCAGGACGGCCAGGACGGCGGCCACGGCCAGCAGCAGGACGGCGAGGGCGGCCGAAGCGGCCCGGCCCGGCGCGGTACGGGCAGCGGCGGTGCGGACCGGCGACGTGCGGGCCGGGTGGCGGGGGTGCGCGGCGGGGTGCGGAAGCGGGGCGGGCATGGGCGGGCTGACTCCTCGGACGGGCCGGCCCCGGCGGCGGGAGCGCGGGGTCGCGTCGCTCCCGCCGTCGGGGTGGTGGTGCGGGTGGTGGTGCGGGTGGTGGTGCGGGTGGTGGTGGTGCTGGGCCCCCGCCCGGGTCGCAGCCCGGGCGGGGGCGGAACGAGCGTGCCTCAGGAGGCGGTCTGCAGCGTCCAGTTCTGGTACGCCTGACCGTCCGGCTGCTGCAGCTCCAGCAGCCAACCGCCGTAGTACCAGCGGTTGCTGAGCCCCACGACCAGGTTCGACCCGGCCGCCGAGAGGCGGTAGCCGCTGCCGTCGGCGGTCAGCTTCCAGGCCTGCGTCGAGGCGCTGGAGCAGGGCTCCTGCTCGACGAACTGGCCGGCCACCAGGCTGCCGCCGGCCTGCAGGCACTTGCCGGAGAGCGCCGACTTGACCCGCACCGCGCCGTTGCCGGCGTCCTCGAAGAGCCACTGCTGGTTGGCGTAGCCGTGCTTCTGGTAGCCGATCAGCACGTCACCGTCGTTGGTCGAGCCGCCCCACATGTCGGCGGCCTGGCCGGTGAGGCTGTTGAGCATCAGGTAGCGGGTGCCGGCCGTGGTCGGGCCCGCGGCCGGCTGGGTGTGCACGGCCAGCTCGGCGCCCGGCTGCCCGGTCTGCCCCTTGGCGTCACGCACGGCGATCGAGAACTTGTACACGGTGTCCGGCTGCATCCGGATCACCCGGACCACGGTCGAGGTGACGGTGCCGATCGTCCGGCCGTTCAGCCGGACCTCGTACCCCGTGGCCCCGTTGACCGCGGACCAGGACAGCACGGCCGAGTTGCCGGTGATCTGGTCGGCCGTCACCGTGGGACCGGTGGCCGGGCCGCCGGTCGCAGTGGGCGTGGGGGTCGGGGTGGGCGTGGGGGTCGGGGTGGGACCGGAGGTGGGCCCGGAGGTCGGCGAGGGGGTGGGGCTGGCGGTCGGGCCGGCCGTCCGGGTCGGGCTGGGGGTCGGCGTCGGGGTCGGGGTCGGGTTGGGACCGGTGCCGCCGCCGGCGATCAGGAACTGGTTGTTCGCCACGTTCCAGTGCGTGGCCAGGTAACTGCCCGGCTGCGGGTTGGTGTTGTAGTAGTCGTCGTGGTTGCAGTCGAGCCGGTCGTCATGGCTCTTGTCCGGGCAGCGGATCTGCATCTGCGGGTAGTAGGGGGCGTCCGAGTAGCACATGATGTCCCACTCGTCGGTGCAGTGCCCGGCCTTGCTGGAGTTGGGCGCGCTGTTGTTCACCGCGCCCAGGTTGTGGCCCAGTTCGTGCGCGGCGGTGGAACCGCTCCAGCAGCCGTTGTCGGTCCGCCCGTACGAGGGGCCGAAGTTGCTGGCGTTCTTGGCGCCCGGCTGCTCGTCACCGTCGAAGGTGCCGATCCCGCAGTAGACGTTCGTGTCCGCGAACATCATGTACTTGCGGTCCTTGCGGTTGAAGCCCTGGGCCGCCAACGCGTCGTTGGTGGAACCGAACTCGGTCAGGGCCGAGGCCGGCAGCTCCACGTCCAGGACCACCGGCGTGCAGTCCGGCGCGGTGACGAAGCGCACGTGCCGCACCCCGCCGGTCTCCTGCGCGCTCGCGTTGTAGATGGTGTCCACGTCCGCCGCCCACTTCTGGAACGACGCCAGGTACTGGCCGTAGCGGTCCTGTCCGGGCTGGTGCACGTAGAGCACCTGCACCCGGTTGCCGGTGCTGCCGTCACCGTCGCAGACCACCGCGCCGTCGGCGGCGGCGGCCGAACCCGAACCCGAACCGGCGG
>NZ_BAAALF010000128.1:0-13397 GCF_039528135.1 Kitasatospora nipponensis
ACCACCGCCCCCACGGCGACCGCCACCGGTACCCCCACCGCGCCCGGCACCGCCGGCAGCACGCCGACCGCGGGCGCACCGACCACCGCCGCCGGCACCCCGACGTCCCAGGCACCGGGCACCACGCCGGCCATCGGCGCCCCCGCACGGGGCCAGTCCGCCGACCCGGACAGGGCGACCGGTGGCACCACGGGCACCGGCACCGGCACCGGCACCGGCAGGGTCGACGGGACGGGGACGGTTGCCGGCACCACGAGCGGCAGCCCCGACCCGTCCGGCCAGGCCTACACCGTGCTGCCCGGCGACACGCTCTTCGGGATCGCCCAGACCCACGCGGTCGGCGGCTGGCTGCACCTCTACCAGGACAACCAGTCCACGGTGGGCGGCAGCCCCGACCTGATCTTCCCCGGGCAGCAGCTCCACCTCTCCTGAGGCCGAGCCCCTACGCCGCGCCACCGGCCGGGCCCCGGTGCCGTCCCCTTCCCGGGACGGGACAGGGGCCCGGCCGCGTCGCGACGTACGGTCCACCACGGCGGACCCGCCACAATGGACCCCATGGCCCGACGCACCGCACGCCCCCGCCCGCCCCGCCCCACGGCAGCCACCGCCGCCACGGCCACCACCGCCGGGTCCACGCCGACCGCGTGTCCCTGCGGACTGCCCGCCGGCTACGCCGACTGCTGCGGCCGGCTGCACCGCGGCGAGGCGACGGCGGCCACCCCGGAGCAGCTGATGCGCTCGCGCTACAGCGCCTTCGCCGTCCGGGACGCGGAGTACCTGCTGCGCAGTTGGCACCCCGACACCCGCCCGGCCACCGTCGACTTCGCTCCGGACCTGCACTGGGTCCGCCTGGAGATCCTCGGCAGCACCGGGGGCAGCGCGTTCCACCCCGAGGGCACCGTCGAGTTCCGCGCCCACTACCGCGAAGCCGGCGGCCCGGGCACGATGCACGAGAACAGCCGTTTCCTGCGTCACCAGGGCGCCTGGGTCTACCTGGACGGCACCGTCTCCGACGACTGACGGCCCGGCGCGGGCCGGCGTGGCCCGGCCCCGGCCCCGGCCCGGCACCGTGGTCGCGGCCGCCTGACGCCGGCTCACCGAACGAGGAGTCATGCCCCACCTCCCGCTCTCCGAGTACCTCCGCACGCTCCCCCACGGCATCCTCTTCGCCGCCGTGCACTTCACCGACGCCGAGGAGCGCCCGCTGCTGCTGAAGTCGGTCTACGACCCGGACGTCTGGCAGTTCGCGGGCGGCAACCTGGACGCCGGCGACGACCCGTGGGCCTGCGCCCGCCGGGAGGTCGAGGAGGAGACCGGGCTGCTCCTGCCCGAGCACCCGGTGCCGCCGCTGCTGGCCCTGCTCTTCGTCGCCTCGGCCGGGGAGTGGCCCTTCAAGGTCGGTGTGGTCTTCGACGGCGGGGTGCTGGACGCCGACCAGCTCGCCGCCCTGCGCCTGGACCGGGCCGAGCACACCGAGTTCGCGATCCACCCGCTCACCCACTGGCGCACCGAGCTGCGACCGCACCGGCTCGCCCTGGTCGAGGCGGTGGCCCAGGCCCGCCGCACCGGCCGCGCCGCCTACCTGCACCTCCCCCACCCGACCCCGGCCACCGTCCCCGAGCCGGACGAGGCCTGACCCGGTCCCGGCGCGCCCTGGCTACCATCGGCTCATGGTCACGGTACTGGTCAACGGGCTGCCCGGGTCGGGAAAGACCACTCTCGCGCACGCGCTGGCTCGGGAGTTGAGGCTTCCCCTGTTCAGCACGGACGCCGTCAAGGAGACCCTGGCCGACGCGCTCGGGTCGCCGCCCGCCGCCGCAGGCGGCGACCGCGGGTGGAGCGACGCGCTGGGCGCGGCCGCGCTGGAGACGCTCTGGACCCTGCTCTCCTGCGCACCGTACGGCGCCGTACTGGAGAGCCCGTGGCTGGCGCACCACCGCCCGTTCGCCGTCCGGGGGCTGGCCCGGGCGGGCGTCGGGGAGGTCCACGAGGTGTGGTGCGACGTGCCGTTGGCCCTGGCCCGGCGGCGCTGCGCCGAACGGATCACCCGGCGGCATCCCGTGCATCTCGACGACCACGCGGACCGCGACGAGCGCTGGGAGCTGTGGGCGCGCTCGGCCGAACCGCTGGCACTGGGACCGGTGCACCGCGTCGACACGACGGGACCGGTGGACATCGCGCAGCTCGCCCGCCGCGTCGGCGCGCAGGGCCTGTCCGGTCGACCGGCCGGATCGGCGTAGGCTCGCAGCGAACGGACGATCAAGACACCGACCGTCAGCGGGCGGTGCGGCCTGGCGGCAGCCACGGTGGCGCGCCCCGGCCGGCCGGGACCAGCAGCGAAGAGAGGACCTCCCCGATGCAGCTGTCCGCAACCGACCAGCGCCGGCGCGGCATTGCCTTCCGCGAACTCCACGCCGGCCCGGGCGCGTTCGTCATCCCCAATCCCTGGGACGCAGGCACCGCGCGGATGTTGACCGGGCTGGGCTTCGCCGCCCTGGCCACCACCAGCGCCGGACTGGCGTTCGCCCTCGGACGGGCCGACGGCGCCAACCTGGTCGACCGCGAGGTACCCCTGGCCGGCGCCCGGGCCGTCGTCGCGGCGACCGACCTGCCGGTCGCCGCCGACCTGGAGAACGGCTTCGGCCCGCGCCCCGAGGACGTCGCCACCACGATCCGGCTGGCCGCCGAGGCGGGCCTGGTCGGCGGTTCGATCGAGGACGCCACCGGCGACGACGCGGACCCGATCCGCGACTTCGAGCTCGCGGTCGACCGGGTCCGCGCGGCCGTCGAGAGCGCCCGCTCCCTGGACTTCCCGTTCACGGTCACCGCGCGCGCCGAGAACTTCCTCTACGGCCGGCCCGACCTGGCCGACACCATCCGCCGGTTGCAGGCGTTCGAGGAGGCCGGCGCCGACGTCCTCTTCGCGCCGGGGCTGCCCGACGCCGAGGCGGTCCGGGCGGTCTGTGCCGCGGTCTCCCGCCCGGTCAACGTGCTGGCCGGCGGCGCGGACCGGAGCCTGACGGTGGCCCGGCTGGCCGAACTCGGCGTGCGCCGGATCAGCCTCGGCTCCGCGCTCTCGCGCGCCGCGATGGGGGCGGTCAAGCGCGCGGCCGAGGAGATCCTGGCCACCGGGACCTTCGCCTTCACCGCCGACGCGCTCAGCTACCAGGAGGCCAACAAGCTGATGCAGTAGGACTCCTGACGCACGAAGCCGCGCAGGGGGCCGGTGTCCGCCCGGCCCCTCGCCCGCGGTCCCTCGCCCCCGGTCCCTCGCCCGGGTCAGGGGCGGATCCAGCAGTACAGGCGCTGCCCGCGCGCGACCGCCCGCTCCGCCAGCGCGGCGAGCGCCGGCAGCAGGTGCGCGAGGTCGCCGGACGCGGTGTCCCGCTCCGGCGCCGCCGCCCCCGGCCCGCCGTCGGCGCGCGCCAGGGCGTCACGGAAGGCGTCGGTGAGCGAGAGCGTGACGATCTCGCCGCCGGCGCCCGCCCCGACCACCCGGCAGTGCCGCGGGTCGGCCCGGACCTGCTCGGCCGAGCGACCGGTCAGGCGCTCCTCGACCGGTAGCAGGTCGATCATCGGACTGATGCCCTTGACCACCACCTCGTCGTACCCGGCCCCCGGCGACCGCCCGTCCTCGCGCAGCACGGCGCGGCCCGCATGCTCGTCGTCATCGGCGGCGTAGTACCCGAAAAGTGCTCCCATTCGCCCGAGCATGGCACTCGCCACCGACAGCACCTCCAGTGGGTTGCATTTTCAAACTCACTCCTCCTAAGGTGCCCCTCATGCAGATAGTTGGAAATCCAAATGCGCATCCGCGCGGCGCCGCCCCCCGCTCCGTCCTCCTCGTGGTGGCCTCCGCCGTCTTCGTCTCCAACCTCGACCTCTTCATCGTCAACGTCGCGCTGCCGGCCATGAACCGGCACTTCGCCGGCAGCACCCTCGCCTCGCTCTCCTGGGTCCTGAACGGCTACGCGATCGTCTTCGCCGCGCTGCTCGTCCCGGCCGGGCGACTGGCCGACCGGATCGGCCACCGCACGGCCTTCCTGGCCGGGTTGGCGCTCTTCACGCTCTCCTCGGCGCTCTGCGCACTCGCGCCCGCGGTCGGCTGGCTGGTCGGCGCCCGGCTGCTGCAGGCGGTCGGGGCCGCACTGTTGATGCCCACCTCGCTGGCCCTGTTGCTGGACTCCACCGCGCCCGAGCGCCGGCCGGCCGCCGTCCGCGCCTGGGCCTCGATCGGGGGCATCGCGGCGGGCCTGGGCCCGGTGCTCGGCGGGCTGCTGGTCGAGGCCGACTGGCGCTGGGTCTTCCTGGTCAACCTGCCGGTCGGCGCCGCCGCCGTGCTGGCCGGGCTGCGGGTCCTGCCGCGGCTGCGCGGACAGGACGGCGGCCGGCTGCCCGACCTGGCGGGCGCCGCGCTGCTGACCGCGGCCATCGCCGTGCTCGCCGTCGGGCTGGTCGAGTCGGACGCCTGGGGGTGGGGTTCGGTGCGGGTGCTCGGCTGCCTGGTGGCCGCCGCGGTGCTCACCGCCGCCTTCCTGCTCCGCTCCGCCCGGCACCCCGCCCCGGTGGTGGAGCTGCCGCTGCTGCGGGTCCCGGTCTTCGCCACCGCCAACGCCACCGCGCTGCTCTTCACGGCGGCCTTCGCGGGCATGCTGCTGACCTCCGTGCTCTGGTGCCAGCAGGTCTGGGACTACTCGGCGTTGCGCACCGGGCTGGCCGTCGCCCCGGGGCCGCTGCTGGTGCCACCGATCACGCTGGCCGCCGGCCCACTGCTGCGCCGGCTGGGCCACGGCCGGACGGCGGCGCTGGGACTGCTGCTCTTCGGCGCCGGGATCGGCTGGTGGGCGGCGGCCGTGCAGGTCCAGCCGGGCTACGCCGGCGCGCTGCTGCCCGGCCTGCTGCTGACCGGCGCCGGCGTGGGCCTCACGCTGCCCACCCTGATCGGCGCGGCGGCCGGCGCGCTGCCGCCCACCCGGTTCGCCACCGGTTCCGCGGTGACCACCATGGGCCGCCAGATCGGCGCGGTCATCGGGGTCGCGGTCGTGGTGAGCGTGCTGGGCACGCCGCACAGCGCCCAGCAGGCACTGGACGCCTTCCGGCACGCCTGGATCGCGGTCCTCGCGGCCACCGCGCTCGCCCTGGTGGCGGCCGTCCTGCTGGCCGCCGCCCAGCGCCGTCAGACCGCGGCGGCAACGAACGCGACGCCCGCGGCCGACGCGGCACCAGCCCCCTCGGCGACATCCGCACCCGCACCCGCCAACACCTCCGGCTGAGTGAACCACCCGACCCACTCACCCCACTCACCCGACCCACCCGCGCGCCGCCGCCCGTTCGCCGCGCGGCGGCGGCGGTGGAAAGCTCGACCTACGAGGTAGGCCGCGCCAGCACGGAGGAGCGCCGCGATGTCCGAGCGAGGAACGTCCCGGACGGGGGCAGCCGGTCGGGCACCCGTCGTCGATGGACCCGAACAGCTGCGCAACGTCGTCCTGGTCGGCGCCAGCGGGTCCGGCAAGACCACCCTGACCGAGTCGCTCGCGCTGGCCGCGGGCTCGCTGACCCGCGCCGGCCGGGTCGCCGACGGCAGCACGGTCTCCGACCACGAGGAGATCGAGCACCAGCAGCAGCGCTCGGTCCGGCTCTCGCTGGTCCCGGTCGAGTGGCAGGGCGTCAAGATCAACCTGTTGGACCCGCCCGGGCACGCCGACTTCGCCGGCGAGCTGGCGGCCGCGCTGCTGGTGGCCGACGCGGCGGTCTTCGTCGTCTCGGCGACCGAGCCGGTGGCCGGCCCGGCGCTGGACCTCTGGGCCCAGTGCGCCGCTGAAGGTCTGCCGCGGGCCATCGCCGTCACCCATATGGACGCAGCGCGGGCCGACTTCGACGAGGTCCTGGCGGCCTGCCGGGCGGCCTTCGGGGACGAGCACCCCGACTCCGTCCAGCCGCTGGACCTGCCGGTGCGCAGCGAGGGCCACGTGCGCGGCACGGTGGAGCTGCTGTCCGGCGAGACGCACGGCGAGCCGGGGACGGCGCCGCAGACCGAGTCGGCCCGCGAACGCCTGGTGGAGGCGATCGCGGGCGAGGACGACGAGCTGCTGGAGCGTTACCTGGGCGGTGAGGCGCTGGACCCGGGCACGCTGGGCCGGGGTCTGCGCGGCGCGGTGCTGCACGACGCCATCCACCCGGTGCTGCCGGTCACCGAGGACGGCACCGGGGTGGTCGACCTGCTGGACCTGATCGTCTCGGCGTTCCCCGCCCCGACCGACCGGCCCGGTCCGGTCCCGCTGCCGGTGGACGACTCCCGGGACCAGCGGCGCGGGCCGGCCACCGGTGAGCCCGGCCCGCTGCTCTGCGACCCGGACGCACCGCTGGTCGCCCAGGTGGTGCAGAACACCGGTGATCCCTACGTGGGCCGGCTCAGCCTGGTCCGGGTCTACGCGGGGACCCTGCGCCCCGACCTGCTGCTGCACGTCGAGGCCGGGCAAGCCACCTCCGGGCAGCCGACCCCCGGGCAAGGGGCCCCCGGCGCCGCCGACGAGCGCGTCGGAGGCCTGACCAGCCCGTTCGGCAAGGTGCAGCGCCCGGTCCCGCACGCGCCGGCCGGTGACCTGGTCTGCGTCGGCAAGCTGACCTCCGCACGGGTCGGCGACACGATCTGCGAGCCGTCGTCCCCGGTCCTGCTCGAGCCGTGGAGCCTTCCGGAGCCGCTGCTGCCGATCGCGGTGGAGGCCCGCAGCCGGTCCGACGAGGACAAGCTCTCGCAGGGCCTGTCCCGGCTGGCCGTGCACGACCCGGCGGTGCGGGTCGAGCAGAACGCCGACACCCGCCAGCTGGTGCTCTGGTGCACGGGCGAGGCCCACGCGGCGGTCGTGCTGCACCAGTTGGAGCACCTGTACGGGGTGCAGGTCGACCCGGTGGAGTACCGGGTGGCGCTGCGCGAGACGTTCGGCGGACCGGCCATCGGGCACGGCCGACTGGTCAAGCAGTCCGGCGGGCACGGCCAGTACGCGATCTGCGAGCTGCGGGTGGAGCCGCTGCCCGGCGGCACCGGCTTCGAGTTCGTGGACCAGGTGGTGGGGGGATCGGTGCCCCGGCACTTCATCCCCTCGGTGGAGAAGGGCGTCCGGGCGCAGCTGGAGCACGGGGTGGGCGACGGTTACCCACTGGTGGACGTGCGGGTCACCCTGGTGGACGGCAAGGCGCACTCGGTGGACTCCTCGGACACCGCCTTCCAGTCGGCCGCCGCGCTGGCGCTGCGCGACGCGGCCACCCGCACCACGGTGCGCCTGCTGGAGCCGGTGGCCGAGGTGGGCGTGCTGGTCCCGGACGAGTACCTGGGCGGGGTGTTCAGCGACCTGTCGGTGCGCCGGGCCCGCGTCCTGGGGACCGAGCCGGCCGGCCCCGGCCGCAGCCTGCTGCACGCCGAGGTGCCGGAGCTCGAACTCACCCGCTACGCCGTGGACCTGCGCTCGCTCTCGCACGGGACCGGCTCCTTCACCCGCGCGCCGCTGCGCTACGAGCCGCTGCCGACCGCGCTGGCCGGCCGGGTGGCCCGACCGGAGCCCTGAGGCCTGAACCCAGAGCCCGGAGCCCGGAGAACAGAGCCCCGCCCGGCCCGGCCCACCCGCCCGCCTCCGGTCAGCCGCGCCCCGCCTGCGCCGCCTCGTCGGCCCCCGCGCCGCGCTGCTCGGGCAGCGGGACCGGGCCGCCGGCCGCCCGCTCGGCGTCGCCCTGCGACCGGCCGCCGGCCTGCGCCCAGTACTCGGCGCAGGCGCCGACCAGCGCGACCATGTCCGGCGCGCCCTGGTCCGCCGAGAGCGCGCGGTAGTGCGTGGCGATGGTGATCACCATCCGCTCGGGCATGCCCCAGCCGGCCGCGTACGCGGGCAGCGGGAAGCTGCGCGCCGCCTCCAGCAGGCCCAGCCCCTCGGCGTGGCAGCGCTCGGCGTGCAGCCGCAACAGCTCCAGGTAGTCGCGCAGTTCGGCGACCTGGGCGGGGCCGCAGACCGGGCCGTGCCCGGGCACGACGACCTCGGGCTCCAGTGCCAGCACCCGGTCCAGGGCCGCGATGACCCCGGTCAGGCTGGCCCAGGTGACCGGGTGGTGGCCCACGAAGAGCACGTCGCCGGCGAAGACGGTGGCCGCCTGCGGGACGTGCACCAGCAGGTCGCCCGACGAGTGCCCCGGGCCCACCTCGATCAGGTGCACCTCGACGCCGTCCGCCCCCTCGCCCAGCTTCACGACGTGCTCGCCGCGGAAGGTGACGTTCGCGCGCCCCAGTTCCACCGCGCTGAAGTCGAAGGGGAACATCGCCCGGAAGTAGGCGCCGAGCGCCGAGTCCGGGTCGCTGCCGCGCAGCAGCGCGGTGACCTGCTCGGGGCTGGGCTCGTGGCAGATGGCGTGCGCGGTGGCCTCGGTGGCGATCACCTCGGGCTGCCCCGGGAGCGCCTGCAGGCCCCAGCAGTGGTCGCCGTTGGCGTGCGTGAGGGCGACCGCCTCGATCGCCACGCCCGGCACCCGCTCCTCGTAGCGCGCCAGCATCCCCTCGGTGAGCGCGGGGGTGTAGGGGGTGTCGACCAGCAGGGCCCGGCCCCGGTGCTCGATCAGCCCGCAGTTCGCCCAGCCCCAGGTCTCGGTCTCGCCGGGCAGGTGGGCCAGGACGCGCACGGTCCCGTCGTTCGCCAGCTCCCGCACCCGTCCGGTGCGGAACTCCGGACGCACGGTCTCCCCCGGTGCGTTCTCGGCGTGCTGCCCCATCGGCGCTCCCCCTCTTCACGAGTCCGTGTCTTCACACGTCCGCCGGCCGAACGTCGGCCACGGCGGGTCGCATGATCGCACAAGCGACCCTCACGGCGCTGCGCCGTGGGCCACACCGCCCGCCTCGGGACGGCCCACCGCGCATGCCTGACCCGGCGTCAGGCGCCGTCACCGCGCGCCAGCAGCCGCGCCGCCTCCTCGCGCATCTCGACCTTGCGGACCTTGCCCGTGACGGTCATCGGGAAGGCCTCCACCAGGTGCACGTACCGCGGGATCTTGTAGTGCGCGAGGCGCCCGGCGCAGTAGCCGCGCAGCTGCTCGGCGGTCAGCTGCGGGGCGCCGGGGCGCAGTCGGATCCAGGCCATCAGCTCCTCGCCGTACTTGGGGTCGGGCACGCCGACCACCTGGGCGTCCAGGATGTCGGGGTGGGTGTAGAGGAACTCCTCGATCTCGCGCGGGTAGATGTTCTCGCCGCCGCGGATCACCATGTCCTTGATCCGGCCGGTGATGGCCAGGAAGCCGTCCTCGTCCATCACCGCCAGGTCGCCGGTGTGCATCCAGCCCTCGGCGTCCACCACCTGCGCGGTCTTCTCGGGTTCCTGCCAGTAGCCGAGCATCACGGAGTAGCCGCGGGTGCACAGTTCACCCGCCGTGCCGCGTTCGACCTGCCGTCCGCTCGCCGGGTCGACCACCTTGACCTCCAGGTGCGGCCCGACCCGTCCGACCGTGCTGACCCGCTGCTCGAAGCCGTCCTCGGCGCGGGTCTGGGTGGAGACCGGCGAGGTCTCGGTCATGCCGTAGCAGATCGACACGTCGCGCATGTGCATCCGCTCAATGACCTGCTTCATCACCTCGCCGGGGCAGGGCGAGCCGGCCATGATGCCGGTGCGCAGCGAGGTGAGGTCGTGCTCCGCGAAGCCGGGGTCGTTGAGTTCGGCGATGAACATGGTCGGCACGCCGTAGAGCGAGGTGCAGCGCTCGGCGGCGACGGCGGCCAGCGTGGCCGCCGGGTCGAAGGTGGGGGCCGGCAGCACGACGCAGGCGCCGTGCGAGGTGGCCGCCAGGGCGCCCATGACCAGGCCGAAGCAGTGGTAGAGCGGCACCGGGACGCAGATCCGGTCCTGCTCGGTGTACCCGCACAGCTCGGCGACGAAGTAGCCGTTGTTGAGGATGTTGCGGTGCGAGAGGGTGGCGCCCTTGGGGAAGCCGGTCGTCCCGGAGGTGTACTGGATGTTGATCGGGTCATCGGGCCGCAGGGCGGCGGCCATCGCCGCCACCTCGGCCGGGTCGCCGGCCTCGCCGGCCGCCAGCAGCCCGGTCCAGGACTCCTCGCCGATCAGCAGCACGTCGCGCAGCTGCGGGCACTGCCCGCGCGCCTCGGCCAGCATGCCGACGTAATCGGAGCTCTTGTACGTGGGTGTCGCGACCACCGTCCGCGCGCCCGACTGGTTCAGCACGTACACCAGTTCGTGCGTGCGGTAGGCCGGGTTGATGCTGACCAGGATCGCGCCGATCCGCGCGGTCGCGTACTGCACCAGCATCCACTCCGGGCAGTTCGGCGACCAGATGCCGACCCGGTCGCCGGTGCGCACCCCGAGGGCGACCAGCCCGCGGGCCACCACGTCGACGTCCCGGGCGAACTGCCGGTACGTCCAGCGCCGGCCGCCGGGCCGGTCCACCAGCACCTCGCGGTCACCGAAGGCGGCCACCGAACGGTCCAGGTTCGCGCCGATCGTCTCGGTCAGCAGGGGCGTGCCGGTGGGCCCGTGGGCGTGGCTGAGCTGCGGGATGGACGACATGCGGCGACTCCTGGAGGGCGGGCGGCGGGGCAAGCCACCCGATACCCACCTTGCGCCCGGGTCATGCCTGCCGGGGCGCGGCGCCGGCCGCTACTTCAGCAGGCGCGACAGCCGCCGGTCGGCCAGCGGCTTGCCGCCGGTCTGGCAGGTCGGGCAGTACTGCAGCGCGGAGTCGGCGAACGAGACCTCGCGGATGGTGTCGCCGCAGACCGGGCACGGCTGCCCGGCCCGGCCGTGCACCCGCAGGCCGGTCTTCTTCTCCGCCTTGAGCTCACCGGCCGCCAGCCCCCGCGAGCGCTCGACGGCCTCGCGCAGGGTGCTGCCGATCGCCGCGTGGAGCGTGGCCACCTCCGGCCCGGTCAGCTTGGCCGCGAGCTTGAAGGGGGAGAGCCGGGCGGCGTGCAGCACCTCGTCCGAGTAGGCGTTGCCGATGCCGGCCAGCACGCTCTGGTCGCGCAGCACGCCCTTGAGCTGGCGCCGCTCACCCGCCAGCAGGGCGGTCAGCGCCTCCAGGGTGAAGGCCTCGTCGAGCGGGTCGGGCCCCAGCCGCGCGATGCCGGGCACCTCGTCGGCCTCGCGCACGCAGTAGACCGCGAGCCGCTTCTGGGTGCCGGCCTCGGTCAGGTCGAAGCCGCTGGGGCCCGGCGCCCCGGGGTCGTCCGCCGCCGGCTCCAACTGGACCCGCAGGGCGAGCGGCCCGCGACCGGGGTGCGGGGGCTCGGCGGGCAGTTTCACCTGCCAGCGCAGCCAGCCGGCCCGGGCCAGGTGCACCACCAGGCAGAGCGGGCCGTCGGCACCGTCGGTGGTGATCACCAGGAACTTCCCGCGCCGCCCGACCGCCCGCACGGTGCGTCCCCGCAGGGCGGTGAGCGGTGGATCGTAGGTCTTCAGCACGTTCACCGCGACCTGGTGGACCGGGCCGACCACCCGGCCGACCAGGCGCTGCGTCAGGAACGAGGCCAATGCTTCGACTTCGGGCAGCTCGGGCACGCGCTCCAGTCTGCCGCCGCGGCGCGGCCGGCAGGCGGTGCCGCGCCGGGCCGGTGCGGGCCACGGCCCGGCGGGCCGGGCCGGTCCGCGGCCCGACGCCACGGCCTGTAAAGATGATCGTATGGACTACCAGCTCGAACTCCAGCGCGCCGTGGACGCCGCCCGGCCGGTCCTCGGCACCGGGCGGGTCGCCGACTACATCCCGGCCCTCGGGGCGGCCGACCCGACGGCCTTCGGGCTGGCGCTGGCCACCGTGGACGGCCAGGTGTACGGCGCCGGGGACTGGCAGGTGCCGTTCTCGGTGCAGTCGATCTCCAAGCTCTTCAGCCTCGCCCTGGCGCTGGCCACCGGCGGCGAGCAGGTCTGGCACCGGGTGGGCCGCGAGCCCTCCGGCACGCCGTTCAACTCCCTGGTCCAGCTGGAGTCCGAGCAGGGCATCCCGCGCAACCCCTTCCTCAACTCCGGTGCCGTGGTGGTCACCGACCTGCTGCTCACGCTGACCGGGGACGCCGGGCACGCGGTACGGGAGTTCCTGCGCGCCGAGTCCGGCAACCCCCGCCTGGACACCGACCCGCAGGTGGCCGCCTCGGAGGCCGCGCACGGCCACCGCAACGCGGCACTGGCGCACTTCATCGCCAGTTACGGCAACCTGGAGAACCCGGTCGAGGCGGTGCTCGCGCACTACTACGCGCACTGCGCGATCGCCGCGAGCTGCCGCGACCTGGCGCTGGCCGGGCTCTTCCTGGCCCGGCACGGGATCCGCGCGGACGGCAGCCGGCTGCTCTCGCGCAGCGACGCCAAGCGGATCAACGCCGTCCTGCTGACCTGCGGCACCTACGACGCGGCCGGCGACTTCGCCTTCCGGGTCGGTCTGCCCGGCAAGAGCGGCGTGGGCGGCGGCATCCTGGCCGTGGTTCCCGGCCGGGGCACGCTCTGCGCGTGGGGACCGGCCCTGGACCGGGCCGGCAACTCGGTCGGCGCGGTCACGGCGCTGGACGCCTTCACCACCGCGACCGGCTGGTCGGTCTTCTGACGGCCCCGGGCGGCCCGCGGACACCCGCGGCGGGCCGCCCCGAGGCGGGCCGCGCCCCGCGCGGTTGCCCGCCCCCGGTGCGCGGGCGCACGCTGGAGGTGTCGGCGGGCCGGACCGGGCGAGACTGTGCGCCGGGCGCCACCGGTCGGCCCCGGAGTCCAGGAGGCAACGGATGTCCACCACCAGCCCGGAGCGCTCGGCCGCGCAGGCCGCGCCGGAGGACGACGCCGGCGAGGAGGACCAGGTCGAGGGCGTCACGTCCGAGCAGGTCCTGCACGCCCAGGACGAGTCCCGCGCCGAGGGAGAGCCCTACGAGGACGCGGAGTGATCGGAGCAAGCGCATGAGCACGCTCGAAGAACAGATCGACGTGGAGGTCCCGGTCCAGGTGGCGTGGGAGCAGCTGCACCGGATCGACCAGTACCCGCGGTTCGTCGACGGGGTGCTGCACGCCCACGCGCACGGCACCCACCGCGCCTGCCTGGACATCGAGGTGAACGGGCAGGAGCGGGCGTTCGAGACCGCGATCAACGACCGTGGCGGCAACCAGGTGATGACCTGGCAGACCCTGGACGACGCCCACCTGCGCGGCACCTTCGCCCTGCTCCCGCTCGACACCGGCGCCACCCGCGTGCAGCTTCGCGTCGAGTACGAGCCGGAGGTCGTCACCGAGGTCTACGGCGGCCCGCACGGCTTCGCCCAGTCCGGCGCCATCGAACGCGCCGTCCGCGAGGACCTGGCCCAGTTCAAACGCCTGGTCGAGGAGGAGCGCCCGCTCCCCGGCGGCCCCTGAGCCCGCCGGCGGCGGGCGCCGCCGCCCGGGCGG
>NZ_BAAALF010000128.1:13407-16939 GCF_039528135.1 Kitasatospora nipponensis
AGACGAACCGCCCGACGCGCTCAGCGGCCGGGCGGGTCCGCGGTGCCGGGCGGGGCCGCCGACCGGGCCTCAGCGCCCCGTGAGCAGGTGGGCCGCCAGCTCGCCGGCGAACTCCTGGGGACGCTCCAGCTGCACGCTGTGACCGGCGCCCTCGATCACCGCCTCCCGCACGCTGCCGCCGGCCGCCGCGTACCGCCCCAGCACCGCGCGGGTCTGCGCGAGCATGGGCTGGGCGGGGCAGCTGTCGGCGCCCGGCCAGCCGGGGACCGCGCCGATCGCGCCCAGGTGGGCCAGGTCGAAGAGCGAGGTGTCGGAGACGATGACGTCGTCCGAGCCGCGCACCCACAGGATCGGCGCCTTGGGCTCCACCGTCGCCAGATCGTCGAGCCGGAAATGCGTGGGCGCCAGGCAGTTGAGCACCCCGCGCTCCCCCGGGGCGACCCCCGGCCAGCTCTCGCTCGGGCGGCTGTCCCCCGGGTAGTGGTCGTCCCCGCAGCGGGTGGTGAGCATCGCGGTGACGTACGGCGCGGGCTCCATCGGCTCCTTGACGTACGCGGTCGCGAAGACCGAGCGCGGCGAGAGCGGGCTCTCGTCGGAGGTGTCGCCGGCGCCCAGCAGGCGGACGAACTCCGGGTTCGCGGTGCCGCCGCCGGAGCCGGCGCCGTCGGGCGAGTTGAGCGCGCCGTCCACCCCGTGGGTGCCGCCGAAGCCGTACGGGGAGACCGGGTTGACCAGGGTGACCGAGCGGACCGCCCCCGGGTGGCTGCGCAGGTACTGCAGCACCACGCCGCCGCCCAGGCTCCAGCCCACCAGGTGCACCGCGCCCAGGTCGAGCGCCTCGACGAGGGCGGCCAGGTCCTCGGCGTAGTCGCGCACGCCGCGGGTGGCGTCCACCGGCAGCGGGTCGCTGGCGCCGAAACCGCGCAGGTCGGGGGCGATCGGCCGGTACCGCTCGGGCAGGTCGAGCATCGTGCGCTCCCAGAACGCCCCCGAGGAGACGTTGCCGTGCACCAGGAGCACCGGCTCGCCGGTGCGGCCCTGGAGTTCGCGGCAGTGCACGGACAGGCGGGAGGTGGTGACGTGTCGTGCGGTGATCACGGCGGTCCCTCTCAGTTGAGCCAGCCGGCGACCTGGGCGCTGGCGCCGCCGTCCCAGCCGAGTTCGAGGTGGTTGGCGGTGGCGATCAGGGCGGTGCCGCCGACCGTGGCGATGCCGGTGGTGTTCAGGGCGCTGGACTCGAAGACCACCCCGTCGCTGGGGCCGCGGTCCTCGTTGAAGATGCCCACGATGCTCGGGGTGCCGCCGGCCAGCAGGTAGGTGCGCACCGCGGCGGGCACGCCGGCCTGCTGGAGGGGGGCGATCAGCGAACCGGCGTTGATCGCGGCCTGGATGCCGCCGCCGTCGGTGTAGAAGCCCTGGCCGCCGTAGTAGGTGGTGTACCAGTCCTGCTGGGTCTGGTCGACGCCGTAGGTGCCGTCGAAGCGGGCCAGCATCTGGCGCTGCCCCGGGAAGTCGTCGTAGCCACCGCTGGGGGTGAAGGAGAACTCCGGGTGCGCGGTGTAGGTGCCGTAGCAGGTCATGTGCAGGTTGGGCGCCGGGGCGTTGACGCTGCCGCCGCACTCCGACCAGATGCTGAAGTCGTGCGCCCAGCCGTGCGCGAAGGGGTAGTCGTAGCCGCCGTTGGGGCCGCCCAGGGTGATCAGCTTGCGGACGTCACCGGCGTAGCCGCGGCCCCAGGCGGGCTTGACCGAGGAGACGTAGGCGCGGGTGGACATCTCGCCCTTGCTCCAGCCGACCAGGTCGACCTGGGGGACGCCGAGCTTGGCGCGGATCAGCGCCACCGCGTCGCCGACCTCCTGGGCCTGCATCAGGTTGTCGCCCTGCTTGTGCGCGAAGTCGATGGCGAAGACCCGGTAGCCGCGCGAGGAGAGGTACTGCATCAGCCCGGTGCTCGGGCAGGACATCGCGCCGCAGCCGTAGCCGCCGGACTCGCCGGGGTTGGCCCAGGCGCGGTCCGCGTTGTCGTTGGCGCCGTGCACCAGCAGCACCGGCACCTGGTGCGCGCCGCTGTTCCAGCCGGGCGCGGAGTAGAGCAGGAATCGGCCGGAGAAGGGCTCCTTGACGCCGCCGAAGAAGGTCAGCCGCTGGCCGTCCTGGTCGCCGCGGCCGTCCGGCGGGTACTGCTCCTGGTGGAAGCCGGTGGTGGTGTCCAGGTAGCGCTCGACGTGGTCCCAGCCGTTGGCGACCGTGCCGTACGTCGCCTCCAGCTTCAGGTAGGACGGCGTCGCCGCCGAGGCCGGCAGCGCACCGGCGAGCACGCCCACCAGCGCCAGTACCACCGCCATGATCAAGCCGCCGCGTGCTCGCACGGTGCGTCAACTCCTCTGTCCCCGGAGCCCGGAGCGGGCCCGCGCCCGACACCGTAGGCGGAACGCCGCGCTCCCCCCATGTGGGCGGCCCACACCACCGGCCGCCCACGGTGTGGGCCCAGCCCCTATCGCCCGCCGGTGCCCGGATCGGCGTCCGGCAGCCGGTCGGGCCCGGCCGGGCGCTCGGCGGTGACGAAGCTGCGCTGCGGGGTCAGGTACCCCGCCGGGCGGCCGTAGGAGACGGCGGCCTCGGCCCGGTCGTGCCAGGCCGCCCGCCAGCCGTGGCGCTCCAGCCAGCCGGCCACGTCCTCGTCCAGGCCGCCCTGCCAGAGCGCGGCGACCCCGGCCAGCTCCGGGACGGCCTCGGCGAACCCGGCCGTCCGGTCCACCGGATCGTGCTCGGACCGCGGGAATCCGTGGGTGAGGGCGAGCCGGCTGCCGGGGGCGGCCAGCGAACCGACCGTGGTCAGCAGGGCGGCCACCTCGGCCGGGGAGAGGTAGACCAGCAGGCCCTCCAGCAGCCAGGCGCTGGGTTGGGCGGGGTCGAAGCCGGCACCGGTGAGCACGCCCGCCCAGTCCTCGCGCAGGTCGCCGGCGAGCACCGCGCGCGGGCCGGCGGCGCTCGCGCCCTGCTCGGCGAGCACCCGCTCGCCGAAGGCCAGCACCTCGGGCTGGTCGATCTCGAAGAAGCGGGTGCCCGCCGGCCACTCGAGCCGCAGCGCCCGGGTGTCGAGGCCGACCGCGGGTATCACCACCTGGCGGCAGCCCGCCCGGGCCGCCGCCAGCAGCTGGTCGTCGAAGAAGCGGGTGCGCACGGCGAGGTAGCGGGCCAGCACGATCACCCCGATCGGGGTGTCCTGCGGGTTGCGTTCGGGCTCCGGCTCGCCCGCCAGGGCGGCGGCGACGAACGCGGCGGCGTAGGGGTCGTCGAAGAGGCGGTCGGGGCGCCGGCTCTCGGCCGCGCGGGCCCTGGCCACGCCGATCGCGGTGCGGCCGACGCCGTCGGTGATCTGATGGTTCGTCATGTCGCGCATGGTACGTGGCCCCACTGACAGCGAAATGCCCCGGGCGCGCTCCCGGTGAGGGGGGCGCGCCCGGGGCGTGGGTGGCCGGCCCCGGGGGGGCCGGCGGGGGCGGTAGCGCCGCCCTGGACCAGTCCGGCC
>NZ_BAAALF010000128.1:16949-24693 GCF_039528135.1 Kitasatospora nipponensis
CCCGGGGGGGGGGGCGCCCGCCGGGGGCGTCGGTGGCCGGCCGCGGGGGGACCGGCGCACCTGTCAGTGGGGGGTCAGTGACCGCCCTCGTCGACGACCTCGATGTGGCCGATGTTGGCCTCGATCTCGTCCGCGGGCAGGGCCACCGCACGGGCCCAGTAGTAGACCGCGAGCGAGAAGACCGTGACGATCGCCATGTCCCACCAGAGCGGGATCACGTTCTGCGCGCTGTCGCCGAAGCCGCCCAGGTAGGAGATGACACCCAGACCGACCAGGTAGACCGGCAGCCACTGCGCGGCCTTCCAGTTCATCCGGGGCGCGTCCGGCAGGTTCTTGGCGATCGCGTAGGCGGCGTAGGAGCCCAGCAGGCCGTAGCCGAGGATGATCGCGACGCCCAGGCGCCACAGGGTGTCCCAGCCGGCCCAGTAGATGATCAGACCGGCGACCACGAAGGCGGCCGGGGAGACGAAGCCGGCGGCCGGCAGGCGGTAGGGGCGCTCGCGGTCCGGCAGGCGGTCGCGGAAGACGCCCAGTGCCAGCGGGGCACCGGCGTACATCAGCACGCTGGCCGAGGAGATGAAGCTCACCAGCTGCTGCCAGCTCGGGAACGGCAGGAAGCAGATGACACCGGTGACGAAGGACATCAGCAGGCCGAACCACGGCACGCCGCGGGCATCGGTGCGCTCGAAGATCTTCGGGGCGTAGCCGTTGCGGCTCAGGCCGTAGGAGATCCGGGAGGTGGAGGTGGTGTAGATCAGGCCGGTACCGCCGGGCGAGACCACCGCGTCCAGGCGCAGGATCAGCGCCAGCCAGCCCAGGCCGATGACGGTGGCCAGGCCCGCGAAGGGACCCTCGATGCCCTGGTAGGCCAGGTCGGCCCAGCCCTTGACGAAGGAGCTGCCGGGCAGCGCGCCGATGTAGACGACCTGCAGCAGGGTGTAGATCAGGGTGCCGATGATCACCGAGCCGATGACCGCGCGCGGGATGTCGCGCCGCGGGTTGCGGCTCTCGCCGGAGAGCTGGATGGCCTGCTCGAAGCCGAGCAGCGAGAAGATGATGCCGCTGGTGCTGATCGCGCCCAGCACGCCCTTGACACCGAACGGCATGAAGCCGTGCGAGGTGAAGTTGGAGCCGTGGAAGTTGGTCAGCGCGAGGATGAAGATCACGGCCAGCGGGACGGCGACCTTCCACCAGGTGGCCACGCTGTTGGTGTGCGCGAGCAGCCGCACGCCGAGGAAGTTGACGGCCACGAAGACCGCCATCAGCACGACCGCGGTCACGAAGCCGAACAGGGTCAGCGTGCCGTTGTCGTTCTGCAGCCCCGGGGCCACTGACTTGGAGTAACCGATCATGGCCTCGACCTCGATCGGTGCCACGGTCGCCGCCTGCAGCCAGGAGAACCAGCCGAAGGACATACCGGCCAGACCGCCGAAGGCGTAGTGCGGGTAGCGCGCCGTACCGCCGGACACCGGGAACAGACCACCGAGCTCGGCGTGGACCAGCGCGAGCAGCACGATCGCGACGGCCCCGATCCCCCACGAGATGACCGCTGCCGGTCCCGCGACGACGACCGCGTTCTTGGCCCCGAAGAGCCAGCCGGAGCCGATGATCGAGCCGACGGAGGCCCAGAGGAGACCGACGAGTCCGATGTCCCGGCGGAGCTTGGCGCTCGATCCGGCGGACGGCGGCGCTATTTTGTCAACAACTGCCATGTGTGGGGACCCTCTTCAAAGATGGCGGGTGAGAGTGCGGTGAACGCTAGCGGGCGATTAGGGATCTGCAAAGACCCTCCGACCGAATAGTTATGTTCTGCCGCCCCCTAGCACAGAAATGAAGTCGTCCCGCACCCTTGCCTACCCGGGAGTATCAGGCCAGGTCAGAGCCATCAAGGCAGTTGACCACTTACACCCCCTTGACGCCCGCGGATAAGTCCGTACCAACATTTGAGCTGCATTTGAGCTTTTCCCGGTGAATGCGCATCATGACCCACCGGTAGGGTCATAGTCTTCATTCGGCGCGCATAGTGATGCAGCGAGAATGGGCGGCGGAATCCCGCCACCGGCGCCCTGGCGACTTTTCTCCAGGGCGCCTTGACGCGACGTCAATCCCCTGACGGTCAGGCCGCCGCGGGCCGCAGGTCGATGTCCTGTGCTCCGGCGGCCAGGACCGTGGGCAGCGGCAGACCGGTGGGCGACAGGCTCAGCAGCGTGGCGTCCACGTGCGCGGGACCGGAGGTCACCGAGGACTGCTCCGGCCGGCCGCGGTTCGTCCAGGCGTGCGAGGCGCCGTCACAGGTGGCCACCGTGCCACCGACGCCGTGCGACTCGGCGGCCGTGCGCAGCGTGCTGCCGACCAGGACGGTGCCGGGCGTGCCGGCGGCGCACCGGTAGCTGCCACTGAGCGTGATCGTGCCGTCGGCGGCGAGCGTGCCGACCTGATCGACGGTGACGCTGTCACCGCCACCGGCGGCGCCGGCCGGACCGGCCAGCGGCACGGGTGTGGCGAGGGCGAGGAGAACGGCGCCCACGGCGCCGACAACAGCAGGACGGACTCGCACGACTACCTCCAGTGACGGTGTTCGCGCATACAGCTATCGCCTTCCACCGCACGGGTCCGGCATTCTCACCCGGTCGGCGGCGTGTCACCTGGCCGGCCCCTCCCCCTCTTGCTCCGGCCCGTCCCGCTGCGGCACTCTCGCGGCAGGGGGCACACCGTCGTGCCCCGACACCACCCCGGAGGAAGACCACCGATGACGATCCCTCGGACCCCCCAGAGCGTGATCCCCCCGCTCTTCGCCGGGCTCTGCGACGACGCGGCGATCTTCCCGCCCGGCGACCTGCCGCTGCCCCAGGCGGTGCCCGCCCACCTGGCCCACCGCACGGCCTGGTACGCCGACCTGGTGGGCCCCTTCCTCTGCCCGGCCGGGCGCGTCGAGGCGCTCGGCGACCATCTCGGCGCGGAGCCGGCCGAAGGCTCCTTCGAGGTCGGCCTGATCGTGCCCGAGGGCAGCGCCGCCCTGGAACCGGCGCTGCGGGCGGCGCGGGCCGACACCCGGCTGCGGGTCGTCGGGGTGGAGGTGCTCGCCGACCGGGACGCGCCGCCCGCCGAGGGCGTGCGGGCCTGCCGCGAGGCACTGGACCGGCTGCTGCCCGCGTACGCGCCCGGGGCGCAGGCGGCGATCGAGGTGGCCCGCGGTCCGGAGCTGCTGGACGCCCTCGACGCCCTGGAGGGCTCCCCCTACCGGGCCAAGTTCCGCACCGGCGGCACGGTGGCCGAGGCCTTCCCCGGCGAGCTGGAGCTGGCCTCCTTCCTCTACGCCGCCGTCTGGCGCAAGCTGTCGTTCAAGTGCACGGCCGGCCTGCACCACGCGGTGCGGCACGACGACGAGGCCACCGGCTTCGCCCACCACGGCTTCCTCAACGTCCTGTTGGCCACCCACGCGGCCCTGGAGGGCGCCGAGCACGGGGAGTTGGCCGACCTGCTGCGCGAGCGCGAGGGCGAACGGCTGGCGCGGCGGCTGCGCACCCTGGACGAGCGGCAGAGCGCCGCCGCCCGGGAGGCCTTCACCGCGTTCGGCACCTGCAGCATCGCCGAGCCGCTGGCCGACCTGCTCGCCCTGGAGCTGGTCGCGCTGCCGTGAGCGCGGCGGGCCGGGGCACCGGGCCGGTGGCGGCGGGCCGGTGGCGGCGGGCCGATCGCGGCGGGCGCAGCGCCCACCGGGGGCCGCCCGCCGGACGCCGTCCGGCAACTGGGGCGGCCCCACCCCTTACCCCGCGATCTACCTGGCAGTAACCTCACCGGATCCGATCCGCGCGCCGCCACCCGGGCGATCCGCGGATCGTCCTCGGGAGGGCTCATGCGTTCACCCCAGTTCCGCCGCCGGCTACGGTCGGCCATCGGGGCCACCGTGCTCGGCGCCGCCGTCCTCGGCGTCTGCGCCGGACCGGCCTCGGCCGCCGCCGCCCCCGGCACGCGCTACTACCTCGCCCTCGGCGACTCGCTCGCCGCGGGCTACCAGACCCTGCCGGGCGGCGGCAGCGAGGTCGGCCACGGCTACGCGCAGGACATCGCGCGCACGCTGCAGGGCCGAGCCACCACGGCCGGGCACCCGTTCTCCTTCACCGACCTGGGCTGCCCGGGCGAGACCACCGGCTCGATGATCAACGGCGGCTGCCCCTATCCGCACCCCTACGGCGGCGCCCAGTTGGACGCCGCGGTGGCCTACCTGAAGTCCCACCACAAGGACGACCTGGTGGTCACCCTGGACATCGGCGCCAACAACGTCGACGGCTGCGCCAGCGGCGGCAGCCTGGACGCCGCCTGCGCGGCCAAGGGCATCGCCACCGCCGGCCGGGACCTGGACACCATCCTGGACCGGCTCAAGGCGGCCGCCGGCCCGCACACCCGTTTCGTCGGGATGAACCTCTACGACCCGTTCCTGGCGGCCTGGATGACCGGCGACCAGGGCAAGGTGCTGGCCGGCCTGTCGGTGCCGCTGGCCGACACCCTGAACGGCACGCTGGAGTTCGTGGACGCCGTCCACCACGTGCCGACCGCGGACGTGGCGGGCGCGTTCAGCACCAACGCGTTCTTCCCGCTGGTGCCCCTGAACGGCCAGCGGGTCCCGCTGAACGTGGCGCGGATCCTGAGCTGGACCAACATGGCGCGCGGCGACATCCACGCCAACGACACCGGCTACCAGGTGATGGCGAACGCGTTCCTGGCGAAGATCTGATCCGGATCCGCCCGCTCCACCCCGGGCCGGACCACCGCGCGCAGCGGCCCGGCCCGGGTCACCCCGCCGCCAGCGCCGCCATGAACGCCCGTGCCCGACGGGTGAGTTCGGCCCAGTCGCCGGCCGCCACCGCCTCGGCGGGCACCACCTCGCTGCCCGCGCAGACGGCGAGCGCGCCGTTGGCCAGGAAGGCCGGCGCGCTCTGCGCGTCCACTCCGCCGGAGGCCACCAGCGGCACGTCGGGGTAGGGGCCGCGCAGGTCCCGGAAGTAGCCGGGGCCGAAGGCGCGGGCCGGGAAGATCTTCACCGCCGCGGCACCCAGCTCGTGCGCCCTGGCCACCTCGGTCGGCGTCAACGCGCCCAGCACCAACGGCGCCTGGGCCCGGGCCGCCACCTCGGCGACCTGCGGACGGCAGCCCGGGGTGACCAGGAAGGAGGCCCCCGCCTCCAGTCCGCGGCTCGCCTGTTCGGCGCTCAGCACGGTGCCCAGGCCCAGCCGGCAGCCGGTGTCCACCGCCGCCGCCCGCTCCAGGTGGGCCGCCACCCCCGGGGTGGTGCAGGTCAGTTCGACCCAGCGCAGGCCGCCCTCGGCGAGCGCCGCGCAGAGCGCGGCGGCGTCGGGTATCCGCGGCGCGCGGACCACCGCGATCACCCGGTCGGCGGCCAGTTCGGCACGGAAGTCGGTCATCGGGCTCGGGTCCCCTGGTCGGTTCGGCGCAGCGCGCGCCCGGGTCGGGCGCCGGTGGGGCGCCCCTCGCTCAGTACCGCGACGCCGTTGACCAGGACGTGCGCGATGCCCGCCGCGGGCCGCCGCGGGTGCTCGAAGGTGGCCTCGTCGCGCACGGTGTCGGCGTCGAAGAGCACCAGGTCCGCGTGGTGCCCGGGGCGGATCGTCCCGCGCCGCTCCAGGCGCAGCCGGCGGGCCGGGCGGCCGGTCATCCGGTGCACCGCCTGCTCCAGCGTCAGCACGCCCGCCTCCCGGACGTAGTGGCCGAGGTAGCGCGCGAAGGTGCCCCAGCCGCGCGGGTGCGGGCGGGCGCCGACCAGCAGGCCGTCGCTGCCGGCGGTGTGCGCCCGGTGGCGCATGATCGCCCGCACGTTCTCCTCGTGGCCCACGTGCTGCAGGATGGTGGTGCCCAGCCGGTCGGCCAGCAGCAGCTCGAAGCAGACCTCGGTGCCGCTGGTGGCCCGCTCGGCGGCCACCTCGGCCACCGTGCGGCCGACCAGCGACGCCAGCGCCGGCTCGCGCACCCCGGAGATCTGCACGGTCGCCCAGTCGGTGACCACGCCGTGGCAGCCGTCGCTGCCGCTCTCCTCCAGTGCCTGGCGGATCCGCTCGCGGGCGGCCGGGTCGGCCAGCCGCCGCAGGGTCGCCGGCGGTCCGCCCTCGGTGGCCCAACTGGGCAGCAGGGCGGCCAGCGTGGTGGAGCCGGGCAGGTAGGGGTAGCTGTCCAGGGTGAGGTCGCAGCCGTCGGCGATCGCCCGGTCGAGCAGCGCCAGCAGCTCACCGGCCCGGCCCCGGTTGAGGTCGAAGTTCATGGTGGCGTGGGCCAGGTGCAGCGGGCAGCCGGAGCGGCGGGAGATCTCCACCATCTCGGCGTACCCGGCCAGCGCCCCCGCCCCGTAGGAGCGCTGGTGCGGCGAGTGGTAGCCGCCGTGCGCCGCCACCACCGTGCAGAGCGCGACCAGTTCCTCGGTGTCGGCGTACATCCCGGGGGTGTAGCTGAGCCCGCTGGACATCCCGACCGCGCCCTCGGCCAGCCCCTGGGCCAACAGGGCGCGCATCGCGTCCAGTTCACCAGCGCCGGGGGCCCGGCGCTGCCAGCCGAGCACCTGCGCGCGCAGCGTGCCGTGCGGCACCAGGTAGCAGGCGTTGACGGCGCCGGCGCCGTCCAGCCGGTCCAGGTACTCCCCCACCGTCCGCCAGCCCCAGTCCAGTTCGGGCGGATCGCCGTTCCAGCCGGCGAGTTGGCCGCGCAGCACGGGCAGCGTCGCGTCGTCGACCGGGGCGTAGGAGAGCCCGTCCTGGCCGAGCACCTCGCAGGTCACGCCCTGGGTCACCCGGGAGGGCTGGTCGGGCTCCAGCAGCCGCTGGAGGTCGGAGTGCGCGTGCATGTCGATGAAGCCCGGGGCCAGCACCAGGCCCTGCGCGTCGAGGACCCGACCCGCCGTCCCGAGCGTGCCCGGCACGCCGACCTCGGCGATCACCCCGGCCCGCACCAGTACGTCGGCGGGCCGCCGGGGCGCGCCGGTGCCGTCCACCACGGTGGCGGCGCGCAGCAGCAGGTCGGCCATCAGAAGAACGTCCGGACCAGGTCGACCACCCGCGGGACGGCGGCGTCGGCGTCGTCCAGCACCGGGATCAGGCTCCACTGGTCGAAGGCGGTGCACGGGTGGGAGAGGCCGAGCCGGACCACCTCGCCGAGCTCGGCACCGCTGTCGCGCAGGAAGGCGTGCTGGTCGTTGACGGCGCTGACAGTGCCGCCCAGCGGGCGCGGGCCGTGCGCGGTGCGGGCGAGCTGCGGGGTGGGCAGCCCCTCGTCGTACGGGAAGTCGCGCTTGCCGCCGTCCAGCAGGGCGAGCGCCGGCTCGGGGCGCGAGACCACCCGGGCCCAGCCGTGCATGGCCGCGCGCAGCGGCGCGCCGGCACCGCGGGCCAGCGGCGAGATGCCGCGGTAGAAGCCGTCGTCGTGCACCAGGTAGGCACCGGCGCGCAGCACCACGGTCGTGCCGGGGTGGCTGCGGGTCAGCGGGGTGAGCTGCTCGGCCACCTGGTCGAAGTAGGCGCTGCCGCCGGCGCTCACCACGGTGGCGGGGGCCTGGTCGTAGCAGCCGTCGGCGTGCAGCACGGTGTGCAGTTCGGCGAGCCGGCGCAGGTACGCCTCGACGGTGGCCAGGCCCGCCGGGCCGGCGTCATGGGCCAGCGCGCCCTCGTAGCCGGCCACCCCGACCAGCCGCAGCGTCGGCGCGGCGTGCGCGGCCCGGGCGGTGGCGCGGGCGGCGACCAGG
>NZ_BAAALF010000129.1:0-24551 GCF_039528135.1 Kitasatospora nipponensis
CCGGGCCCCCCCCCCCCCCCCCCCCCCCCCCCCCCCCCCCCCCCCCCCCCCCCGGCGCCCCCGACCGCGCCGGCCGCACCGACCCCGCAGGCAGCCCCACCGCCCCTGGCCGCCGACCCCTCCTGAAGCGCAGCGCCGTCCCCGTCCCCGTCCCACCTCACCGCAGCAGCCCGGGAGGACCACGAGATGACCACCGACGCCGACGCCACCCCCGCCCCGCGCACCAGCCCGCGCACCGGCTCCACCCGTACGGCCACCGCCCCCGACCGCCCCGCCGTGCGCGGCGGCGAGCCGGCCTTCCCGGCCGGCCTGCCGCTGACCCGGGTCCAGGTGCCCGACCGGACGGCCCTGCTGGCCAGGCTCGCCACCGTGCTGGACAGCGGCCAGCTGACCAACGGCCCGACCGTGCGCGAACTCGAGGAACGGGCAGCCGAGTTGCTCCAGGTCCCGCACGTGGTGGCGGTGGCCAGCTGCACGGCGGGGCTGATGCTGGTGCTGCAGGCGGCGGGGGTCGGCGCGGGCCGCGCGGTGGTGATGCCGGGCTTCAGCTTCTCGGCCACGGCGCACGCCGCGCACTGGGCCGGCGGCACCCCGCTCTTCGCCGAGGCCCGGGAGGTGGACCTGACCCTGGAGCCGGCCCACGCCGCCGAGCGACTGGCCGCGGCCGACCGTCCCGCCGCGCTGCTGGCCACCCACGTCTACGGCACGCCCTGCCAGGTGGAGCGCCTGCGGGAGGTGGCCGACGCGGCCGGGGTGCCGCTGGTCTACGACGCCGCGCACGCGCTGGGCAGCAGGCGCCGCGGGGTCCCGGTGGGCGGCTTCGGGCTGGCCGAGGTGTTCAGCATGAGCCCCACCAAGGTCGCGGTGGCCGGCGAGGGCGGCCTGGTGGCCACCCGGGACGCGGCCCTGGCCCAGACCCTGCGGATCGCGCGCGACTACGGCAACCCGGGCGACTACGACACCCGCTTCCCCGGCCTCAACGCCCGGATGAGCGAGCTGCACGCCGCCGTCGGCCTGAACTGGCTGGCCGAACTGCCCGCCCGGGTCGCCCACCGCGGCACGCTGGCGGCCGCCTTCGCCGCCGAGACCGCGGGCCTGGCGGGCCTGCGCACGGCCTGGCCGGAGCCGGGCGACACCTCCACCTTCAAGGACCTCACGCTGATCCTCGACGAGGCCGCGTTCGGCCTGCGGGTGCCCGAACTGGCCGACGCGCTGCGGGCCGAGGGCATCGACACCCGACGCTACTTCCACCCCCCGGTGCACCGCCAGCGCGCCTACGCCCGGCTCGGCCAGGCCGAGCACCTGCCGCTCACCGACCGGCTGGCGGCCTCGGTGCTGACCGTCCCGCTCTGGTCGCAGATGGACGAGGCGGTGGTGCGCCGGGTGGCCGCGGCCGTCACCCGGATCCACCGCTCCGCCCCGCAGGTACGTGCACGCAGGACCTGAGCCGACGTCAACTCCGTTGAGCCGTACGGGCGAAGCGGGTGCCGCCGGCTGGACCGGGCTCCCGCGCGTTGGCCAGGATGGCCGATCGAGGGGGCGCGCCACGCGCTCCGCATCGATGTGTCTGGAGTTCAGAGCCGTGTTCAAGGGCTTCCGCAGCTTCCTGCTGCGTGGAAACGTCGTCGACCTGGCCGTCGGCATCGTCATCGGCGCGGCCTTCACCGCCGTCGTCACCGGCTTCGTCGCCGCCTTCCTGACCCCGTTGATCGGGGTCGCCACCGGCGCCGTCGGCGACTTCACCCAGAAGACCTTCCAGGTCGGCGGCACCACCTTCCCGTACGGGGCCTTCCTGAACGCGTTGATCAGCTTCGTGCTGGTCAGCGCCTCGATCTACTTCGTGGTGGTGCTGCCGGTGGGCCGCCTGCAGGCGCGGCTGGAGAAGCCGAAGGCGGCCGAGCCGGCCAAGGTGGACTGCCCCGAGTGCCTCAGCCGGATTCCGGCCGCCGCCACCCGCTGCTCGTTCTGCACCTCGGAGGTGGCCGGCCTGCCCGGCTTCCCAGCTCAGGCCCTGCAGCGCGGCTGAGCCCCGCGCCGGAGTGAGCCCCCCGGCGCGGGGGGCTCACGTATGTCCGAATGACCGGAAATCATCCGCTGAATGTCCGATCCTCCCCACTTTGGGGGCATTGGCGGAGCGAAGACTGTGTAAACACTCGAACTACCACCCCTCCCAGTCTCCTCAGGGGCGCATTCTGGGCTTACGGTATGCCCCATGACCTCGCCCCGCTCCTACGACGGAGTCGGTTACTTCGCTCCGTCCTTTTCGTCGGGCACGCCCATCTACGACAGCTTGGTCGCAGAGCGCGGAGTCCCCCAGATCGCGCCGATCAACGTGCCGGCCGCGCTCCCGCCGGCCCCCACACCGTCGGCACCCTCCTACGGCTCGGCCTTCGAGTCGACCAGCCTGCTGCCGGCCCTGCCGCCGGCGCGCCTGGCGCTCGGTCCCGGCACCGGTGGCAGCACCGGTGGCTACCCGGCCGCGCAGCCACTGCCCGGCTACGGCGGCCAGCCGTACGTCCCCGGGCAGCGGATCCCCGCGCCGCCGATGCAGCAGGGTTTCGGCCAGCCCGCCGCACCGCAGCCGTGGGACCAGCAGCCGGGGGCCTTCCGTCCCGGCGGGCCGGGTGCGCCCGCGCCGATGGCCCCGGTCCGACCGATGCCGCCGCAGCAGTTCTTCCAGCAGCAGGGCCCGCAGGCCCCGCAGCAGCAGGGCGGCCCGCAGTTCGGACAGCAGGGCTTCGGCCAGCAACCGCTGGGGCAGCAGGGCTTCGGGCAGCAGCAGCCGCTCGGCCAGCAGGGCGGCCCGCAGGGCTTCGGGCAGAGCCAGTTCGGGGGCGGCCAGTTCGGCCAGGGGCAGTTCAACCAGGCACCGCAGCAGGCTCAGCAGGCCCACCCCTACCCGGGGCAGGCCTACTGATCGAGGGGGACCGGTCATCCACGGGCCGCCCGGCCGCCGTTCGACGGCGTCCGGGCGGCCCGTGCGCATATCGGGGCCGTGCGCGGAGGGGCCGTGCGCGGATCGGGGTCCCGGCGACCTGGCAGGATGGGTCTATGCCTCTGCTCTCCGGCCTGCACCGCTACCCCGTCAAGTCGATGTACCGACAGAGCCCGGCGAGCGCCACCGTGGAGCCCTGGGGCCTGACCGGCGACCGTCGCTGGATGCTCGCCGACCCGGACGGGCGGGCCGTCACCCAGCGCGACATCGCCGCGGTGGGGCAGTACCGCACCGCCCTGGAGGACGACGGCACGCTGCTGGTCACCTCCCCCGACGGCGAGGAGCTGCGGATCACGGCGCCGAGCCCCGCCGGGGGCGCGCCCCGCGTGCAGGGCGACGTCTTCGGCACCAGGTTCGCGGCCACCGAGGCCGATCCCAAGACGCAGCTCTGGTTCGCCGAACGGCTCGGCGAGGTCCGGCTGCTGCACCTGGACGACCCGCGGGCGCGACCGGTGGCCGCCGCCTTCGCCGACCCCGGTGACACCGTGAGCATGGCCGACGGCTTCCCGCTGCTGGCCACCACCACCGCCTCGCTGGCCGCGCTGAACGACTGGATGGCCCAGGAGGGCGCCCCCGCCCTGCCGATGGAACGCTTCCGCCCGAACCTGGTGATCGAGGGGACCGAGCCCTGGGAGGAGGACGGTTGGCGACGGATCGCGGTGGGCGAGCTGACGTTCCGGGCGGTCAAGCTCTGCGGGCGCTGCGTGGTGACCACCACCGACCAGGAGAGCGGCGAGCGCCGGGGCCCCGAGCCGCTGCGCTCGCTGGCCCGGCACCACCGCTTCGACCGCAAGGCGGTGTTCGGCGTCAATCTGATTCCGGAGCGACCCGACCAGGTGAGCGGCGATCTGCTGGGCACCCTCCGGCTGGGCGACGAGGTGAGGGTACTGGCCCGTGCCGGACGGCTGCCGGCCGCCTGACCCGGCACCGGACGGGCTCGCGCGGTCGGCCCGGCACGCTACGGTGAGCCGAGCAACGGGCGGCCGCAGCAGGCGACAAGCCCGGCGGCAGCCGGGCGGCGAACAGCGGAAGGCGGGGACGACGGAGCGTCATGGGTGAGCACAGGGTGCGGGTCACGCAGGACAGCGGCTCGCGCTGGCGGCGTCGCGCCGGCGAGTACGAGACGCTGCGAGAAGCCCTCGCGGCGGCCGAGCCGGGCGACACCGTCACCGTGCGCCCGGGCGTCTACCGCGAGAACGTGCTGCTCGACAAGGCCGTGACGCTGCTGCCCGCCGAGGGCCCCGGCACCGTGCGGATCGACCCGCCCTCCGGGGTGGCGCTGACCGTGACGGCCGCCGCCACCGTCCGCGACCTGCTGGTGGAGGGGTACGACAGCTCCGCCGCCGCGGTGCGGATCACCGGCCCCGGCGCGGACGCCCGGCTGTCGGGCGTGCGGGTGGACACCCACTCGGCGGTCGGCATCGAGGTGGACGACCGCGCCGACCCCCACCTGAGCGGCTGCGTGGTGGCCAACCCCTCGGGGCTGGGCCTGCGGCTGCGCGGCGGGGCGGGCGCGCTCTTCGAGGACTGCGAGGTCACCGCCGCCGGCCAGGCCGGGCTCGCCGTGCTGGAGGGCGCCAAGGCCCGCCTCGAGCGCTGCCGACTGCACCACACCGCCGGCGCCGGCGTGCTGCTCACCGACGCGGGCAGCCTGGCCGAGCTGACCGGCTGCGAGGTGTACGAGATCCGCGGCAGCGGCGTGCAGGCCGAGTCCAAGGCGGCCGGCCGGCTGACCGACTGCGAGATCCACCGGGTCACCGGCAACGGCCTGACCCTGGACACCGAGGCCGAGCTCGACCTCTTCCAGTGCCGCCTGCACGACCTGCCGGAGAACGCCGCCGACCTGCGCGGCCGCTCGCTGCTGACGCTGCGCCAGAGCAGCGTGCGGGCCTTCGGCCGCGGCGCGCTCTCGGTCTGGGACCCGGGCACCCGGGCCGAGGCCAGCGGCTGCGAGATCGAGGACAGCACCGGCGACTACCCGGCGATCTGGGTCAGCGACGGCGCCCAACTCACCCTCTCGGACTGCGATCTGCACGACCTGCCGGACGCCCTGTTCGTGCTGGACCGCGACTCGCGGGCGATCGTCACGGACACCTCGTTCAGCCGGATCCGCAGCTCGGCGGTCTCGGTCAGCTCGGGCGCCTCGGTGGCCCTGGAGCGTTGCCGGGTGCAGCAGGCCGGCACCGGGCTCTGGTTCCGCGACCACGGCAGCGGCGGGGTGCTGACGGGCTGTGAGATCTCCGACGTCGCCACCGGGGTGATCGTCACCAAGGGCGCCGACCCGGTGCTGCGCGACTGCGTGGTGCGCGGCAGCGCGGAGGCGGCCGTCTACGTCTCGGCGCAGGGCCGCGGCAGCTTCGAGGACTGCCGGGTGCTGCAGGGCCGCGGCTTCGGCTTCCACATCATCGACGGCTGCCGCAGCGCGCTGACCCGCTGCCGCGCCGAGCAGAACGCCCGGGCCGGCTTCGAGTTCTCCGAGCCCGGCCCGGTGGTGGAGGCGTGCACCTCCGACGACGTCCCGCCGCAGGCGACCGCGCCCGCCGAGAGCGTGCCGGGCCCGCGCGCCGCGCACGGTGGTGCCGCCGGCACCCTGCAGCTGACCTCCGCCCCGGCGCTCGCCCCGCTGGCCCAGATCACGCCGATCCCCGACTGCCGCCCGGCCGACGAGGCGCTGGCCGAGCTGGACGCGCTGATCGGGCTGGCCACCGTGAAGCAGGAGGTGCGCACCCTGATCGACCTGATCTCGGTGGGCCGCCGGCGCCGGCAGGCCGGCCTGAAGGCGCCCTCGTTGCGCCGGCACCTGGTCTTCACCGGCTCCCCCGGCACCGGCAAGACCACGGTGGCCCGCCTCTACGGCGAGATCCTGGCCGCCCTCGGGGTGCTGCAGCGCGGCCACCTGGTGGAGGTGGCCCGGGTCGACCTGGTCGGCGAGCACATCGGCTCCACCGCGATCCGCACCCAGGCCGCCTTCGACCAGGCCCGCGGCGGGGTGCTCTTCATCGACGAGGCCTACGCGCTGGCGCCCGAGGACGGCGCGCGCGACTTCGGCCGCGAGGCGATCGACACCCTGGTCAAGCTGATGGAGGACCACCGCGACGAGGTGGTGGTCATCGTGGCCGGCTACACCGCCGAGATGGAGCGCTTCCTGGGCGCCAACCCCGGGGTCTCCTCGCGCTTCTCACGCACCGTCGCGTTCCCCGACTACACCGACTCCGAGCTGCTGGAGATCGCCCGCACGCAGTGCCGCGAACACGAGTACGAGCTGGCCGAGGGCACCGCCGACGGCCTGCTCGGGCACTTCGCGACCCTGGACCGCGGACCCAACTTCGGCAACGGGCGCACTGCCCGGCAGGTCTTCGAGACCATGGTCGAGCGGCACGCCATGCGGGTCGCCCAGCTGGCCGACCCGTCCACCGAGGAGCTCCAACTCCTCGTCCCGGCCGATCTCCCGCTGCCGTCAAGCCGACCCGACGTGGCAGGATGGGCCCATTAGGGGTAATCGGGCGGGATCAGGGAAAGGCGGGGCTGCGTACGTGGCCGACAACAGCAACCTGCTAGCCGAACAGCGCCGGGCGCTGATCCTGGACGAGGTCCGCCGACGCGGCGGAGTGCGGGTCAACGAACTCACCCGCCGGTTGAACGTCTCGGACATGACCATCCGGCGCGATCTGGACGCGCTGGCCAAGGTCGGCGCGATCGAGAAGGTGCACGGCGGCGCGGTTCCGGTGGAGGAGGCCCGCACCCACGAGCCGGGCTTCGAGGCCAAGTCCTCCCTGGAGCTCTCCGCCAAGGAGGAGATCGCCCGGGCGGCGGCCGCCCTGGTCACGCCCGGCAGCGCGATCGCGCTCTCTGGCGGCACCACGACCTTCGCCCTCGCGCAGCACCTGGCCGAGGTCGGCCAGCTGACGGTGGTGACCAACTCCGTGCGGGTCGCGGACGTCTTCGAGCGCGCCCAGCGACAGGGCGAGGGGACCGGCACCACGGTGGTGCTGACCGGCGGGGTGCGCACGCCCTCCGACTCGCTGGTCGGCCCGGTGGCCGACCGGGCGATCCGCTCGCTCCACTTCGACGTGCTCTTCCTGGGCACCCACGGCCTCTCCCCGGAGGCCGGGCTCTCCACCCCGAACCTCGCGGAGGCGGAGACCAACCGGAACTTCGTGGCCTCCGCGCGCCGGGTGGTGGCGGTCGCCGACCACACGAAGTGGGGCGTGGTGGGCCTGTCGACCTTCGCCGAGCTGGCCGAGGTGGACACCTGGGTGACCGACGCGGCACTCTCCGCCGAGGCTGCCGAGGCCGCCCGCGAACACGTGCGCGAGCTGGTCCTGGCCTGAGCGGCGCCTGCCCCTCGCTCCGCTTGCGCCCGCGGCGCGGGGCGTCCCCGATCCCGGGACGCCCCGCGCCGCGGGCGCGGTCGTCAGGCCAGGTCCATCGCGTAGTACTTCAGCTCGTCGCTCTCGTGGGTGAGCAGCAGGCCCGCGGAGGTCATCACCCGCTGCGAGGGCAGGTTGTCGTGGTCGGTGTCGCCGAGCAGCCGGCGCACCCCCCAGCCGGGCGCGGCGGCCAGGATCGCGCGCAGCGCCTCCACCGCGTAGCCCTGGCCGCGGGCGGACTCGGCCAGGCCGTAGCCGATCGACACCGCGCCGTGCTCGTCGGGCCCGCCGTGGAAGCCGATCCCGCCGATCGCCAGGCCGTCCTCGCGGCGGCGGATCTCGTAGCCGCCGAAGGGGTGGGTGTCGCCGCCGGTGGCCGCGTGGCCCTTGACGAACATCCGGGCGCCCACCCGGTCGCCCTCGGCCGGGTAGTCGGCGGCCCAGCGGTCCTGCGGGCCGGCCTCACCGGCCGCCACCCGCTCCGCCTCCTCGATGGTGAGCGGGTGCAGGATCAGGCGTTCAGTCAGAAGATCATTCATGACAGGGTGAATATCACACGGAAATCCGTTCGGGCCAGCTGCCGCCCGCCAGGAAGGCCTCCAGGGCGGCCAGTTGCGGCGCGATCTCCAGTCGCTGCTCGGCGAGCCAGTCGTCGGCGTAGTACTTGTCGAGGTAGCGGTCGCCCGGGTCGCAGATCAGCGTGACGACGCTGCCGTGCTCGCCGCGCCCGCGCATCTCCGCCACGATCCGCAGCGCGCTCCACAGGCCGGTGCCGGTCGAGGCGCCGGCCCGCTTGCCGAGCACCCGCTCCAGCAGCCGCATCGCGGCGATCGAGGCGGCGTCGGGGACCTGCATCATCCGGTCGACCGCGCCGGCCACGAAGCTCGGCTCCATCCGCGGGCGGCCGATCCCCTCGATCCGCGAGCCGCTGGCACAGGTGGCGTCCGGGTCGTGGCGCACCCAGCCGTCGAAGAAGCAGGAGTTCTCCGGGTCGGCCACGCAGATCCGGGTGTCGTACTGCTGGTAGTGGACGTAACGGGCGATGGTCGCCGAGGTGCCGCCGGTCCCCGCGGTGGCCACGATCCAGGCCGGCTCGGGGTGCGGCTCCAGCCGCAGCTGGGCGAAGATCGACTCCGCGATGTTGTTGTTGCCGCGCCAGTCGGTGGCCCGTTCGGCGTAGGTGAACTGGTCCATGTAGTGCCCGCCGGTCTCGGCCGCGAGCCGGCTGGAGGCCTCGTAGACCTGGGCGGCGTCGTCGACCAGGTGACAGCTGCCGCCGTGGAACTCGATCAGGTCGATCTTGGCCTGGCTGGTGGTCTTGGCCATCACCGCGATGAACGGGACGCCGATCAGCTTGGCGAAGTACGCCTCGGAGACCGCGGTGGAGCCGCTGGAGGCCTCGATCACCGGCTTGCCGGGCCGGATCCAGCCGTTGCACAGCCCGTAGAGGAAGAGCGAGCGCGCCAGCCGGTGCTTGAGGCTGCCGGTCGGGTGGGTGGACTCGTCCTTGAGGTAGAGGTCGATGCCCCACTCCAGCGGGAGCGGGAACCGCAGCAGGTGGGTGTCGGCCGAGCGGTTGGCATCGGCCTGGACCCGGCGGACGGCCTCCTTGAGCCAGCTGCGGTACGAGGCGTCGGAGCGGTCCACATCCACGGTTTCCATGAACGTACTGTAACAAATAACTACGATAAGTAACTGTTACCGGTGGGCCAGCTTCCGCTTATCGGCCCACCGGTTCAGTCGTCACCCGGCCGGATCGGTCGCCCGCCCGGCGGCTCGGGCGGCCATCAGCCCGCCTGGATCGCCCGCAGCACGTCCAGCCGCCCGGCCCGCCGCGCCGGCCGCAGGCCCGCCACCGCCCCGGCCAGCAGCCCGGCGGCCAGCACCACGGCCAGCCGGCCCGCCGGCAGCGCGAACGAGCCGGTCCCCGTGCCGTCCGAGGCCCGCACCAGGGCCCAGCCCAGGAACGACCCGAGCGCCAGTCCGCCGACCGATCCGAAGGCGGCCACCAGCACCGACTCCCAGCGCACCATCGCCCGCAGCTGCGCCCGGGTCTGCCCCACGGCCCGCAGCAGGCCCAGCTCCCGGGTCCGCTCGTGGACGGCCAGGGTGAGCGTGTTGGCGATACCCAGCAGCGCGATCAGCACCGCCAGCGCCAGCAGCGCGTAGACCAGCGCGAGCATCGTGTCGATCCCGGCCCCGGCGTCGGCCGCGTAGGCCTCGCGGGTCTGCACCTGCGGGTCGCCGTAGCCGGCCGCCACCGCCCGCACCGCGGCCTGCCCCTGGGCCGGTGACACCCCGGGGCGCAGGCCGACGGCGACCAGGGTGTCGCTCTCCCGGCCGCGGTGCGGCGCCCAGGCCTGCCGGGTCATCAGGTAGTCGCCGGCCACCGCGGAGCCCTGGTAGAGCGCCCGGACGGTGAACGGACCGCTCGCGCCGTCCGCGAAGGAGACGGTGACCCGCTGCCCGAGCCGCCAGCCCTGCCGGGCGGCCTCGGCCCGGGAGAGCGCCAGCCCGTCGGTGCCCAGCGCGTCCAGCCGCCCCTCGACGCGGCCGAGGTCGACCAGGCCGGCGAGCCGGGCGGGGTCGGTGACGTCCAGCACCCGGTCGTGGCCCTCGATCCGGGCCACCCCCCTGCCCAGCCCCACGCTCTGCCGCACCTGCGGCAGCGCGGCCACCGCGTCGGCCAGCTTCGGGCTCAGCCCGCTGCCGCCGGCTCCGCGGGCGGGTGCCGTGAGCGCCAGGTCGCCGGCGAACGAGTCGTCGACGCCGTGGTCCAGCGTCGCCTGGAGCGAGGCGCCGAAGACGGTGAACAGGGTCACCACGGCCACGCCGACCATGAGCGCGGTGGCCGTGGCGGCGGTCCGCCGCGGGTTGCGGGCGGCGTTGCGTCCGGCCAGTGCGCCGCTCACCCCGCGCCACCGGGCCAGCGGTGCGCCCAGCGCCCGCACGGCCAGGGACGCCGCGACCGGGCCGAGCACCACCACCGCGGCCAGTGTCGCCAGGGCGCCCGCGGCCGTCTCGGCCACCGACGGCCCGCCGCTCGCGCCGGCCACCGCCAGCGACACCCCGAGCGCCAGCAGGCCGCCGCCCAGGACCGCCCGCCGCCGAGCGGCCCGCCCGGAGCCGGCCCGGTCGACGTCGACCGCGCGCAGCGCCGCCAGCGGCGCGGTGCGCGCGGCCCGCAGCGCCGGGCTCAGCGCCGAGCCGACCGTGACCAGGAGGCCCACCAGCAGCGGCAGCGCGATCGACCGGCCGGTGACCACCAGCGCGCCGCCGGGCAGCGCGAAACCGGCCGCCCGGAAGAGCGCCTGGAGTCCGCCGGCCACCGCGAGCCCGCCCAGCAGGCCGCCCAGCGAGGCCAGCAGCCCCACCGCGAGGGCCTCGGCCAGGGTGGCCCCGAGCACCTGCTCGCGCCCCGCGCCCAGCGCGCGCAGCAGCGCGGTCTCTCGGGTGCGCTGGGCGGTGACGATGGCGAAGGTGTTGTGGATCGTGAAGGTCGCCACCAGCAGCGCGATCCCGGCGAAGACCAGCAGCAGGGTGGTGAACAGCTTGAGGAAGCCACCGGAGATCTGCCGGGTGCTCTCCGCGCTCGCCTGGGCGCCGGTGACCGCCTGCACGCCGGTCGGCAGCCGCCCCTCCAGCGCCGCGACCAGAGCCGTCTGCGAGGTGCCGTCGGCGGCCCGCAGCCGGATCGAGTCGGCCTGGCCGGACCCGCGCGGGGTCAGGTAGCGCTCGGCGTCGGCGAGGGTGAGCCCGGTGTACGTGGCCGGGCCCATGCCGTCCGCGTCCCGGCCGAAGACCGCGATTCCCACGATCCGCACCGTCACCGGGTCCGGGGTGCGCAGCACCGTGGTGTCCCCGACCCGCAGGTGTCCGGCGGTGGCGGCCCCGCGGTTGACGACGGCTTCACCCGGTGCCGCGGGGGCCCGGCCGGACGTCAGGTGGAAGGGGTTGAGCCGCGCGTCGGCCAGCCAGTTGCCGGCCACCGTCGGCGGGCCCTGGCCGCCGACCGGCCGGCCGTCGGAGCCGATCAGCTGACCGGCGCCTTGCACCTCCGCCTCGGCCGCCGCCACCTGCGGCAGGCCGCGCAGCCGCGTCGCGAGGTCGGCGTCGAGTGGCGCCCGCACCCCGCCCGGGGTGGTCGGCGCCTCCAGCACGTCGGTGCTGCGGACCACCGCGTCGGTCCCGGCGTCGGCGTCGGCGAACAGCGTGCCGAAGGTGGCGCGCAGGGTGTCGCCGAGCACCAGGGTGCCGGCCAGGAAGCCGACGCCGAGCAGGATCGCGGCGAAGGTGGCGGCCAGCCGCCGCTTGTGGGCGCGCAGCGAGCGCAGCGCGATCCGGGTGGTGGCGCTCACCGGCCGGCCTCCGTGCGGGGGTCGAACGCCTTCATGCGGTCCAGCACCCGCTCGGCGGTGGGCGCGGCCATCGCGTCCACCAGCCGGCCGTCCGCCAGGAAGAGCACCTGGTCGGCGTGGCCGGCCGCGACCGGGTCGTGGGTGACCATCACCACCGACTGCGCCATCTCGTCCACCGCCCGGCGCAGCAGCCCCAGCACCTCGGCCCCGGCCCGCGAGTCCAGGTTGCCGGTCGGCTCGTCGGCGAAGACCACCTCCGGCCGGGAGGCCAGCGCGCGGGCCACCGCCACCCGCTGCTGCTGGCCGCCGGACAGCTCGGAGGGCCGGTGGTGCAGCCGGTCGCCCAGGCCCACGACGTCGACCAGCGTCGCCAGCCACTGGCCGTCGGCGGCCCGGCCGGCCAGATCCAGCGGCAGGGTGATGTTCTCCCGCACGGTCAGGGTCGGGACCAGGTTGAAGCTCTGGAAGACGAACCCGATCCGCTCGCGCCGCAACACGGTCAGGCGCCGGTCCGGCAGGCCGCCCAGCTCGGTGGCGCCGAGGAAGGCGCTGCCGGCCGTCAGGGTGTCCAGGCCGGCGGCGCAGTGCAGCAGGGTGGACTTCCCGGAACCCGACGGCCCCATGATCGCGGTGAACCGCCGCGCCGGGAAGTCCACCGTGACGTGGTCCAGGGCGCGCACCTCGGTGGCGCCGATGCCGTGGATCTTGACCGCCTCCTCGACCCGGGCGGCCGGCAGCGTCGCGACACCGGTCAGGACGGTCATCGGACCCCGCCCTGGCCCTTGTCGGAGCGGCCATCGGCGGGCTGCTCGGCGGTCAGCACGGCGCGCCGGGCCCGGTACTCCTCCTCGTCGATCTCGCCCTGCGCGTAGCGCCGGCCGAGCACCGCCAACGGGCTCTGCGACCCGTCCGGCCCGAACGGGCCGCCGGAGCAGCCGCGGCGCCACGCGGTGCGGCGCAGCACGGTGAAGACGATCACCAGGAAGGCCAGCCAGGCCAGCGGGATCAGCAGGAACCAGGGGCCGCCGTGGTGCCAGCCGTCATCGGCCAGCAGCGCGGACGCAGTCGTCGCGAACATGGGATCCATCTCCTCGGGTGGGACCCGGCACCCGCCGGATCCGTCGAGTCAGACCCTCCTCCCCGGGGCCCGCCCGGCGCGTCGTGCAGCCGGCTGCACCGCGGGTACCCCGGCGGGAGTAGCCGGGCGGCCCGCGGCTACTCCCGGGGCGCCCCGCCTGCGCCGGTCGTCCGGACCGCCGACGGCCGCGACCGCGAACTCACGCTCTCCGCCCGGCGGTCGTCCCGATCCGCTACCCCGCCACCGCCTGCGGGTTCGCCAGGTAGGGGGCCCAGGCCAGTTCGCCCGCGCCGATCAGACCGGCGTGGCAGAGCTCGGCCGCGACGATCGGCACCTGGTCGCAGCGGCCCCACAGGCTGCGCCGGGTCACCACCTCGGGCAGCCGCTCGGGTGCGGCGGCCAGCAGGTCCTGGTGCAGGCGGCCGAGCACGATCCGGTCGGGGTTGAGGATGTTGGCCAGGCCCGCCAGGCCCATCCCCAGCAGGTCCACCACCTTGTCGACCGCGGTGCGGGCCACCGGGTCGTGGGCCGCCGACTCGGCCAGCTCGCGGGCCTGCTCCAGCAGCGGGCGGCGCGGGTCGGGGGTACGGCCGGCGGCGGCCAGCAGCGCCTCGGGGTCGGTCTCCACGTTGAGGCAACCGCGGTTGCCGCACGGGCAGGGCCGGCCGAGCGGGTCGACCGTCAGATGGCCGACCTCCAGGGCCAGTCCGGCGCTGCCGGTGTGCAGGTGACCGTCCACCACCAGCGCGCCGCCCACCCCGCGGTGGCCGGAGGTGACCAGCAGCAGGCGGCGGGCGGCGCGGCCGGCGCCGTGCCGGTGCTCGGCGAGCGCGACCAGGTTGGCGTCGTTGGCGACCGCCGTCGGCAGCGGGCGGCGGGCGCGCTGCCCGAGGTCGACCCCGGCCATCGCCTCGGCGAAGAGCGCCGCGACCGGGGTGCTGCCGGGCCAGCCGAAGTGCAGCGCGGCCGGCGTGGTGCCCTCCGGTTCGCGGACCGGGTTGGGCAGCGCCAGCGCCGCGCCCAGGCAGCGCCGGCGCTGACCGGCGACCAGGGCGGCGCCGGCCTCGGCGATCGCGCCGAGCATCCGCTCCGGGTCGGTGCGCGCGGGCAGCGGCAGGTGCACCGGCTCGCCGAGCACCCCGCCCAGGCCGGCCAGCGCGAGCGAGAGCCCGTCGCTGTGGATCTGTGCCGTGAGCACCACCGGGCCTTCGGGGGCCACCCCCAGGCGGTGCGAGGGCCGGCCGCGGCCGGTGCCGATCGGGTGGGCGTCCACGGTCACCAGGCCGAGCGCGGCCAGTTCGGCGGCGACGGCTCCGGCGGTGGCGCGGGTGACCGCCAGCTCGGCGGTGAGGGCCGAGCGGGTGGGGGCGCGTCCGGTGTGGATCAGTTCGAGCGCCGGGCCCAGCAGGCTCCGCCCCCGGTCGGGCGCCGGCCGGCGGACGGCCTCGGGGCGCGGAAGGGGCTCGGCGTGGGTTGTCGGAGTGTGCGGCACTCCTCTATTCTGACTTTGTGCCGCTCCTAAACAAAACACGCGCCCACCGCTCGGCCTCGCAGGCTCGCAGCGGTCCCTCTTTCGGCGGTCACTCGAACGGGTCGGCGGCGCCCACCGGCGCCCGGTCCGCCTGGTCCGCCGCCCGGATCGCCCTCACCGCCTTCTTCGCCGTCGACGGCTTCCTCTTCGCCGCCTGGGTGGTCCGGATCCCCGACATCCGGGCCCAGGTGCACGCCTCGCACTCCGCGCTCGGCCTCGCGCTGCTCTGCGTCTCGGCCGGTGCGGTCGCCACCATGCCCGTGATCGGCCGGCTCTGCGTGCGGTACGGCAGCCGCCCGGTCACCGTCGCCTCGCTCGTCCTGCTCAGCCTCTCGGTGCTGCTGCCGCCGCACATGCACACGGTGCCCACGCTCGGCGCGGTCCTGGTGCTCTTCGGCGCGGGGTACGGCGCCGCCAACGTCTCGATGAACAGCGCGGCCGTGGAGGTGGTCGCCGAACTGCGCCGGCCCGTCATGCCGAGCTTCCACGCCGGCTACAGCCTGGGCGGACTGCTGGGGGCGGCGGTCGGCGGACTGCTCGCGGCCTCGGTGTCGGCCTCCTGGGCGCTGGCGCTCAGCGGGCTGCTGGGCCTGCTGGTCACGGCGGCGGCGGGCACCGCCCTGCTGCGCGAACGGACCCGCGCCACCGGCCGGACGGCACCCGCGGCAGCGGGAGCGACGCCGGCAGCCGCACCGGGAGCGGCCCGCTCGGCGGCCGCGGCCCCCGCGAGGCGTGGGCGGGCCGGGCACACCCGGCTGCTGGTCCTGCTGCTGGGCCTCACCGCGCTCTGCAGCTCCTACGGCGAGGGATCGCTGGCCGACTGGGCGACCCTGCACCTGACCGACGACGTGCACGCGAGCGCGGGCCTGGCCGCCTTCGGGTACGCCGCCTACGCCTTCGCGATGACCTCCGGCCGCCTCGCCGGCACCTGGCTCTCGATCCGGCTCGGCCCGGCCCGCCTGATGGCGGCCGGCGGCCTGACCGCCGGGGCCGGCATGCTGATCGCCGCCCTCACCCCCTCGGTGCCGCTGGTACTGGCCGGGTTCGTGCTGGTCGGCCTGGGCCTGGCCAACCTCTTCCCGCTCGCCATCGCCCGGGCCGGCGAGGCCGGCGGCCCGCAGGGGGTGGCCACCGCCTCCACGCTGGGTTACGCCGGCATGCTGATCGGCCCGCCGGTGATCGGGTTCCTGGCGGACGCGGCTAGCCTGCCGATCGCGCTCACCACGGTGGCCGCGGCCGGGGCGGGCGCCGCGGTGCTCTCCGTCCTCGTGCACCGGCCGGCGCTGAACGCCCGGTAGCCTCGACGCATGACCGTCCGCCAGCTGCCCGCCGCCGACCGCACCGCCGCGCCCTGGCGCAACGGGGGCGGGGTGACCCGCGAGGTGGCCGCCGCACCGGACGGCTCCTGGCGGGTGAGCCTGGCGGAGGTGGCCGCGGACGGACCGTTCTCGGTCTTCCCCGGCCTGGACCGGGTGCTGACCGTGGTCGACGGCCCGGGCCTGGAGCTGACCGTCGGCGACCGGCCGCCCATCGCCGTCCACCCGCTGCGCCCGTTCGCCTTCCCCGGCGACCTGCCCACCACCGGCCGCCTGCTGCCCTCCCCGCCGGCCGGACCGGTCACCGCGCTCAACCTGATGACCCGCCACGGCCACCCCGCCACCGTGGAGATGCCCACCACGGGCGCCGACCTGCGCCCCGCCGCGGGCCGCACCCAGCTGGCCGTCGCCCTGGAGGGCCACGACGCCCTGCTCGTCAGCCACCCCTCGACGGCGCCGGCCCCGCCCGGACCGTTCGTGCTGCTGACGTTCTGATCCAACGGCCCGACCGGGCAGGAAAGTTCAGCACGTGCAGCGCGCACCGGCGCGTACCGGGCCACGCCGCCGGGGAGGTACTACGGCATGGCTGACAGCAACCTCAACAAGTGGGCCGCCTGGGCCACCATCATCGGCGCTGCCATAGCGATCCCGCCTTTCCTGGTGTGGCTGTTCAAGGTCCTGGGCGGCCCCGCACCCGCGACGAACCCCACTCCCCGGCCGATCACCAGCCCTGCGTCCGCCCACGAGGGCGGCCATCCGCTGGGCTACGCCTTCCTGGTCGCCCTGCTCATCGTCATCGGCTTCGCCCTGACCGCCTTCCTCCTCAAGTCCTTTTCCTCCTCGTCCTCTTCGGGCGGCTGGACGGACGTCGTGTTCCTTCTCTTCCCCGCGATCCCGCTGGTCGGCACCGTCGCGGCCCCGTACGTCTACTGGGTCAAGCACTCGACCACCGGCTGGGGGCTGTTCGGGATCGTCCTGCTGTGGGGCGCCGCAACCCTGCTGGGCTGCGGGGCGGCCGCCCTGGCCTGGTCGGCCGCAGACTGAGCAGCCCTCAGCGCCCGCCGGCGCCGCCCGGCGGGCGCAGGTCCCAGCCGACCAGGGCGCGCAGCTGTTCCGCGGTGACGCCCTCCGGCAGCGGCTGCGGGGCCTGGTGGCGGAACGGGGGCTGCCAGCCGTCCGCCTCGGTGAAGCTGCGCACCACCTTGGCCGGCGCGCCGGCCACCACGCTGTGGTCGGGGACCTCGCCGCGCACCACCGAGCCGGCCGCGACCACCACGTTGCGGCCCAGCCGGGCGCCGGGCAGGATCACCGCGCCGGTGCCGATCCAGCTGCCCGAGCCGATCTCCACCGGCTCGTTGCGCGGCCACTGCTTGCCGATCGGCAGGTCGGTGTCGCGGTACTCGTGGGCCTGGTCGCTGATGTAGACGTTGGGGCCGGTCCAGACGTCGTCGCCGAGCACGATCGACTGGTGACCCACCAGGTGGCTGCCGCGGCCTATCACGCAGCCCCCGCCGATGGTGATCACCGGCTCCGGGCCGAGGTCGAGGCCGGGCAGGAAGCCGGCCGAGAGGGTGACCTGCTCGCCGATGATGCAGAACGGGCCGATCGCGATCGACTGCTCGTTGAAGACCGTGGCGAGCGGGAAGGCCAGCTTGCTGCCGTCCCCGAGCGTGTGGAAGCGGTACGGTCCCGGGTTCCGGTTGGAGACCGCGCCGCGCTCCTGCACCCAGCGCCACCCCCGGTGCACGGCGCGACCGGTGGCACGGCGGGCCCGGTCCCGGGCAGCGGAGAGCAGCGAGGCGGTGATCGACATGCGATCACGGTAGCCGTCGCGCGCGCTCCCCGACCGCCCGGGGGACCAAGCTCACACCGGCTGGTCGCCGGCCACCCACGGCGCCGGGCGGCGCTCCAGGAAGGCGCGCATGCCCTCCTGCGCCTCCGGCGAGCCGAAGAGCCGGGCGGACTGCTCGACGCGGGCCTCGGTGTCCTGCGCGAAGGAGCGCACCACCTCGGCGTTGACCAGCCGCTTGGACTCGGCCAGCCCCTGCGGGGAGGCCAGCCGCAGCGCGTCCAGGATCGCGGCCAGCTGCTGCGCGGCCTCCTCCTCCTGCGCGGCGGCGACCGTCACCAGGCCGATCCGGGCCGCCTCGGCCCCGTCGAAGGTCTCGCCGGTCAGGTAGTAGCGGGCCGCAGCGCGCGGCTCCAGCTTGGGGCGCAGCGGCAGCGAGATGACGGCCGGGGCCAGGCCCAGCCGGACCTCGGTGAAGGCGAAGGTGGTGGCCGGCCCGGCGATCGCCAGGTCGGCCGCGCCCACCAGGCCCAGCCCGCCGGCCCGGACGTGGCCGTTGAGGTAGGCGATGACCGGCTTGGGGCACTCCACGATCGCGCGCTGCAGGTCCACCAGGCCGCGCGGCCCCACCGTCGGGTCCGCGCCGGTGGCCTCGGAGAGGTCGGCGCCGGCACAGAAGACCTTGCCGGTGTGGCCGAGCACCACGGCCCGCACCGCCGGGTCCTTGGCGGCCTGCTCCAGGCCCTGCGTCAGTTCGGCCATCAGCCGGGTGGAGAGTGCGTTCCGGTTGTGCGGGGAGTCGAGTTCCAGGGTGGTGACGACTCCGGCCGTGCTGACGCGGACGAGGGGTGCTGCGCTGGTCATCGCGGTGGGACCTGCTTTCCGGGATCCGATGCTGAGGGTGGGTCGGACGGACTGGGGACGACTCTGGCATGCCGGGCCGGGCGAAAACCAGGGGGTCCCGCCGGTGGCGGGTCGCCGCGCGGGTGATCGGCACCCGGCCGCGGGCCGGCCCCGGGCCCGACCGCGCGCCCGCCCCCGCTGCCGACCCGCTCAGCCCAGCCAGCCCGGCCTGACCAGACCGCTCTCGTAGGCCAGCACCACCAGCTGCGCGCGGTCCCGGGCGCCGAGCTTCACCATCGCGCGGCTCACGTGGGTCTTGGCGGTCAGCGGGCTGACCACCAGGCGGCGGGCGATCTCGTCGTTGGAGAGCCCCAGGCCCACCAGCGCCAGCACCTCGCGCTCGCGCTCCGTCAGCACCGCCAGCGACGGGCCGCCCGCGGCGGCGGGCTCCTTGGACCGGGCGGCGAACTCGCCGATCAGCCGCCGGGTCACCCCCGGCGAGAGCAGCGCGTCGCCGGCGGCGGCCACCCGCACGGCGCGCAGCAGGTCGGCCGGCTCGGTGTCCTTGACCAGGAACCCGGCCGCCCCGCCGCGCAGCGCCTCGAAGACGTACTCGTCCAGCTCGAAGGTGGTGAGCACCACCACCTTCACGGCGGCGAGTTCGGGCCGCGCCCCGATCCGACGGGTGGCCTCCAGCCCGTCCAGTCCGGGCATCCGGATGTCCATCAGGACCACGTCCGGCAGCAGTCGCGCGGTCAGCTCGACGGCCACCGCGCCGTCGCCCGCCTCGCCGACCACCTCGATGTCGCCCTGCGCGTCCAGCAGCGCCCGGAAGCCGGCCCGCACCAGCGCCTGGTCGTCCGCCAGCAGCACCCTGATCATCCCGCCGCCTCCTCGTCCGTGGCGCTCCTGCGGGCCCCGTCCCCGTCCCCGTCATCCGCGCCGCCGTCCGGCAGCCAGGCCAGCACCCGGAATCCGCCCTGCGGCAGCGGGCCGGCCGCCAGCGTGCCGCCCAGCGCCACCGCCCGCTCGCGCATCCCGGTCAGGCCGTTCCCCGCCTCGAAACCGCCCTGGTCCGCCGAGGGACCCGCCGGCGTCCGGGCGCCCGGTCCGGGGTCCTCCACCCGGACCGTCAGCCCGCCGGGCACCGTCCAGTCCAGCAGCACCTCGGCCCGCCGCGCGGCCGAGTGCCGCAGCACGTTGGTCAGCGCCTCCTGGACGATCCGGAAGGCGGCCAGGCCCGCCCCCGCCGAGAGCGCCCGCCCCTCGCCCCGGTTCAGGACGGTGACCGCCAGCCCGGCGTCGGCGGCCTGCGCGGTCAGCTCGGCGAGCGGGTCCAGGCCGGGCGCCCGCAGGGTGCCCAGGACCTGACGGACCTCGCGCAGCGCCTCCTTGCTGGTGGCCTTGATGGTGACCAGCGCCGAACGGACCTGCTCGGGCTGCTCGTCGATCAGCTCCAGTGCCACCCCGGCCTGCACGTGGATGAGCGAGATGCTGTGCGCCAGGATGTCGTGCAGCTCGCGGGCCATCCGCAGCCGTTCCTCGTCGGCGCGGCGCGCGCGGGCCGCCGCCTCGGCCGCCCGGTGCGCCGCGACCTGCTCGTGCCGGAAGCGCAGCAGCTCGGCGACCGCGGCCAGCAGCAGGGTGAGCGCGGCCAGCCCCAGCTCGGGCCACCAGCCGCCGTGCGCCGCGGAGCCGCGGAGCCAGTGCGCCGGCAGGACGAACCCGAGCAGCAGGTGGCCGCCGTAGAGGGCGGCCAGGCTCAGCCAGGCCGCCGTCCGGTGTCCCAGCCGCACCGCCCCGCAGTACGCCACCGCGAAGCTCAGCAGCACCGGACCGTAGGGGTAACCGGCCACCAGGTAGACCAGGGTGATCGCGGCGGTGCCGGCGACCACCGGCACCGGCCGGCGCCGGCGCAGCACCAGCAGCGCGGGACCGGCCAGCAGCAGGACGTACCCGAAGGCGTCCAGCGGGACGCGCTGCGGCACCTGGTGACGTGCCGCACCCGCGCTGCCCGCCACCTGCAGCACGGCGACCGCCAGCGAGGAGAGCAGCGGCCAGCCGGCCCGATTCGCCCGTACCCAGGGCGGCCGCCACGGCCCGCGGTCGGTGGTCGTGCCGGAAGGGGTCATGTCGGAAGGCTAGGCGAGCGCGGCACCGCCCGGCGTCTGCCCACGGACGTGGCCGGGCGTACTCCCCGGGGAGTACGCCCGGCCCATCGCCCGGGCCACCGGGCGGCCCACCGGCCGACGCCGGTGCGACGCGCCGGCCGACGCCCGTGCGATCCACGGGCGCACCGCCCCCGCTCAGCGCGAGGCCAGGGCCGCCAGCCGCCGGGCGGCGCCGTACTGGCGCAGGATCTGCGCGAAAGTGATGTGCCCCTGGGTGGTCCGGGCGAAGGCGCGCCAGGCCGGGTCCACCAGGCAGACGGCGAGGTGGAAGAGGTGCGGCCGGCGTTCGAACGCCTCCAGCATCACCTTGCCCGCCCGCATCTCCACCCCCAGCCCGGCCTTGACCGCGAAGGCGTAGTTCAGGGCCTGCCGGCGCACCTCGCTCGGCCCGCTCGCCTCGGCGACCTGCACCGCCCACTCGCCGGCCAGCCGGCCCGAGCGCAGCGCGTACGAGATGCCCTCGCGGGTCCACGGCTCCAGCAGCCCGGCCGCGTCGCCGGCCACCAGCACGCGGCCGCGCGAGAGCGGCGAGTCCTCGGCCCGGCAGCGGGTCAGGTGGCCGGACTCGACGGCCGGCTCGAAGCCGGCCAGGCCCAACCGGCGGATGTAGTCGGCCAGGTAGCGCTTGGTCAGCTCGCCGTCGCCGCGCGCCGAGATGACCCCGACGGTGAGCGTGCCGGAGTCGGTCTTCGGGAAGACCCAGCCGTAACTGCCCGGCAGCGGACCCCAGTCCAGGTGGATCCGGCCCTCCCAGGCGCGCACCACCCGCTCGGGCACCGGGATCTCCGCCTCGAGGCCGAGGTCGATCTGGTCGAAGGTCACCCCCACGTGCCGGCCGATCCGGCTCGCGCTGCCGTCCGCGCCGACCACCGCGCGCGCCTGCACCGAGCGGCCGTCGGCAAGCGTGACGGCCACCGTGCGGCGGTCCTCACCGCCCTGCTGCTCGACGCCGGTGACGGTCACCCCGGTGACCAGCACCGCGCCGGCCTGCTGCGCGGACTCGACCAGGCGCAGGTCGAACTCGCTGCGGTTGACCAGGCCGAAGAGCATCCGCTTCGAGCGCCGGGTGCGGGTGAACCGCCCGTTCAGCGCGAACGTCACGGCGTGCACCCGGTCCTGGAAGGGGATCTTGAAGTCCGCCGGGAGGGTGTCGCGGGAGGGGCCGATGATGCCGCCGCCGCAGGTCTTGTACCGGGGGTGCTCGGCCTTGTCGAGCAGCAGGACCCGGCGCCCCGAGGAGGCGGCGGCGTACGCGGCCGAGGCGCCCGCCGGTCCGGCCCCGACCACCACGACGTCCCAGACCCCGTCCAGCGGGTCGGGATCGACGGGCGCCTCGGCGCCACCGGGCTCGGCGGCGGCGACGGGGGTGCAGGAGTCGACGGCGGGGCCGGCCTCGATCGGGGTTCCCGGGTCGAGGGTCGGGCTGGGATCGTTGGCGCTACCGGAGTCTGTCACGTCGAGTAATCCTAGGCGGCGCACCGCCCTTGCCCTCCGCCCGCCACCCAGGTACCCGGACCGCCGGGTCACTTGGACCGGCCGACGCCGGGTGGGCGGCGTCGCGCCACCGTCCGCCGCTCGGTCCTATGCTCGTCGCACTGGTGATCACTCAGCTCCCGGAGACCCTCATGACCGCTTCCGATCTGCCCGCCGCCGTCCGCTCCCTGATGCCCCGTGCCCGACGGGAGCTGGCCGAGCTGGTGGCCTTCCCCTCGATCGCCGATCCCGCGCTGGGGCTCGACGAGGAGTGCCGCGCCGCCGCCCGCTGGGTGGCCGACGCGCTGCGCGCCGAGGGCCTGACGGACGTTCGGCTGCTGGAGACCCCCGACGGCACCCTGTCGGTGTACGGCGAGCTGACGGGCGTGCCCGGCGCGCCGACCGTGCTGCTCTACTCGCACCACGACGTGCAGCCCGAGGTGGACGCGAACGCCTGGGCCAGCCCGCCCTTCACCCTCACCGAGCGGGACGGACGCTGGTACGGGCGCGGCGCGGCCGACTGCAAGGGCAACATCCTGATGCACCTGACGGCACTGCGCGCGCTCCGGCAGACCGGCGACGGCCGGCTGCCGGTCAACGTCAAGGTGATCGTGGAGGGTTCCGAGGAGCAGGGCACCGGCGGCCTGGAGCAGTACGCGCTGGCCCACCCCGAACTGCTGGCGGCCGACGCGATCGTGATCGGCGACGTGGGCAACTTCGCCCTCGGCCTGCCGACCGCCACCGCCTCGCTGCGCGGGATCACCGAGGTCCGGGTCGAGGTCCGCAGCCTGCAGGGCAACCTGCACTCGGGCCAGTTCGGCGGCGCCGCCCCCGACGCGCTGGCCGCGCTGATCCGGATGCTGGCCACGCTGCACGACGAGCACGGCGCCACCACGATCGCCGGGCTGCCGGGCGACCAGAGCCGGCCGGGCGTCGACTACCCCGAGGAGCGGTTCCGGGCGGACGCCAGGGTGTTGGACGGGGTCGAGCTGATCGGCACCGGCCGGATCGCCGACCGGCTCTGGGCCCGGCCCGCGGTCACCGTGCTGGGCATCGACGTGCCCTCGGTGGAGGGTGCGGCCTCCTCGGTGCAGGCCGGCGCCTCGGCACTGGTGAGCCTGCGGGTTCCGCCGGGCATGACGATCCGCACCGCGCAGGACGCGCTGGTCGCCCATCTGGAGGCGGCGGCGCCGTGGGGCGTGCAGGCCGTCGTCACCCGGCTGACCGGTGGCGAGGCGTTCAGCGCGGAGACCTCCGGCCCGGCCTACGAGGCGCTGGGCGCGGCGATGCACGAGGCGTACGGGGTGGAGATGGGGGTCTGCGGCATGGGCGGCTCGATCCCGCTCTGCAACACGCTGCGCACGCTCTACCCGCGGGCCGAGATCGTGCTGATCGGCGTGGAGGAGCCGAGCTGCCAGATCCACGCGGTGAACGAGAGCGTGGACCCGGTGGAGCTGGAGCGGATGTCGCTCTCCGAGGCGTACTTCCTGCGCAACTACGCACGCTCCTGGTCCCCGACCGCCTGATCCGTGACCGGCTGACCCGTGACCGAACGATCCGTGACCGGCCGGTCGGGCCGGTCAGGCCCGCCGCGGCCGGGCGGCGAGCAGCGCGAGGGCGGCGGCCCCGGTCGCCGCCCCCGCACCGGCGCCGAAGCAGAGGTCGGAGATCAGCGAGGGGCGCCCGCCGGGCCCGCGGACCCGGGCCGCGTGGACCACCCGGTGGCCGGCCCCGAGCACCGCGGCGAAGCCCACCACGGCCCGCCGTGCCCCCAGCCCGAGCCCGAACGTGGGCGTGGGCCCGGGCGCGGCGGCCGGGCCGGCCACCGGCCAGGCGTCCAGCTCGCGGGCCAGGTAGCGCCCCAGCCCCGCCAGCGCGAGCGCCGAGCTCCCGTACTGCGCCACCGTGCACAGCGGCACCCCGGCCACCCGCCGCTCCAGCACCGGCAGCAGCCGCACGCCGGCCCGCCCCTCGTGCGTGAAGGCGTCCCAGCCGACGTGGCCGGCCGCCCCCAGCGCGGCGGAGAGCGCGAAGGCCCCCAGCCGAGCGCCCGGCTCCCCCGGCTCACCGGCCTCCCCCGGCCGGGGGCACCGCGCGGTGGCCGCCAGGGCGGGGGTCCGCCAGCGCTCGGGCAGCAACCCGAGCAGCGGGCGGCGCAGCACCGCGTGCCAGCCCGCCACCAGCCCCGCCGCCAGCGCCACGTCCAGGGTCGGCACCGCCCACCAGCGGTGCGTCAGCGCGCCCGCGCGGTACACCTCGGGCCGCCAGGAGGCCGCGAAGAACGGCAGGTCCGGGGCCATCGACCCGGCGACCAGCCCGGCGGCGACCAGCGGCGGACGCGCCCGCAGTCCCCGCAGCAGGGGCAGCACGGCCACCGGGTGGCTGAAGGTGAAGGGCATACGCCCATCATCACGCACCCCCCGCGGCCCGCACACGCCCCGCGCCCGCCGTCGGCCCCGGCGCCGCCCAGCGACCCGCCCGCTGCTCCCCGCCCCGCCCGCCGGGCGGCCCCACCACCGCTCAGCCCCGCGCGGGCCCGGCGCTGCCCACCCCCTGGGCGGCCGGACGCCCGGCCTCCAGGTAGCGCGGCTCACCCCCGTCGCCCGCCTCCCGCGCGCCCGCCCGCC
>NZ_BAAALF010000130.1:0-23240 GCF_039528135.1 Kitasatospora nipponensis
GCCCCGACCCGAGGGTGGCGGCGGTCGGCGTCCTCGCCGAGGCGCTGGGGCTGGTGGAGCCCGACGCCGTCGCGCGGGCGATCGCCGTGGTCGCGGGCCGGTACTTCGGCGGGAACGACCCGGCGGCCGACGCCGCGGCCGACGCGGCGGTGGCCTGGCTGCCGCAGGGCGTGGCCGGGCCGGATGGCGAGCGGGGCGGTGGGCCGCAGGTCGGGCCGGAGCGGGCCGCCAACCGGATCGGCCTGCTGGTGCAGGCGTGCGACGCCACCGGCGCCCTGGTCGAGAACGCCCGCCGCCACCCGGCGGGCCCCGGGGATGCGCTGGCGGAGACCGTGCGCCACGACCCGCCGGTCCTGGTGATGCGCCGGGTCGCGGCGAGCGAGGTCCGGGTCGGCGGGGTCGCGATCGCCCGCGGTGACCTGGTGGTCCTGGACGTGGCGGCGGCCAACCGCGATCCGGAGGTGTTCACGGACCCGGACGCCTTCGACCCCGACCGCTCCGGCCCCCGGTCGCTGACCTTCGGCGCCGGCCCGCGCGTCTGCCCCGGACGCGCCCACGCGCTCGCGCTGGCCGCGGGCCTGCTCGACCGGGACCACCGGGCCGAGACCCAGGCCGACCGTCCTGCCGGGCGATATTGACGTGGCCTCAGCTTGCCTGCATCTTCATCTCAGAGCTATCCACATCAGCTGATCAGCTAAGGGGTGGAACATGGCGCTACCGAAGAAGCTCACCGGGATCCTCGTGGCCGCACTGGTCCTCGGCGGTTCCGGGGCCGCCCAGCTCGCCGCAGCCGCCCCGGCTGCCGCCTATCCGCCCTGCTACCTCGCCGCGGACGGCGACAACGGCGGTGAGGCCCTCTGCATGGACGTCCCCGCCTACCGGGTGGTCCTCAGCTGCACCCACGACGGCGCGCCGTACGCCGTCCACGGCCCGATCGGCGGCTACGGCGACGAGTCCGACGCCGTCTGCAACGACGGTGACACGCTGGCGAACCTGACGACCCCGCGCCTCTCGGTCAGCTGGGAAGGGCTGTAGCGACCCCCGGCCTCGGATGCCGGGTCCCTGACACCCGCTCAGGAACCCGGCACACGGCAGGGGCCCCGAGCACGCCCCTGGCGAGAGACCTTCAGACCCGATAGGTGAACCGGCCGAGGTAGTGCAGCGAGCTCCCGTGCGGGTCGGTGACCACGTTGGGAGCGAAGACACAGATCGCGGCATCGGCCGGCTCGGTCGACTCCACCTGGGGCAGCCACTGGTCGGCGTACGAGGCCCCTCGCAGGAGCACCCGGGGGGCGACCGGGACCAGGTTTCCCTCGTCCCGGGCATGCATGGCCTCGACGCACATCGGTTCGAGCTCGGCCATGCCGACCTCTGCCATGAAGACGGACGGCTCCGCGTCCCCGTTCTGCGACCACCGCTCATCGACGTGGTCGCGGATGTCCTCGACCGAGGAGAACCTGCCACGCGAGAGGAACACCTGCACCACGCCGGTTTCCGTCCCCCGACGGTTCTCGCCCACCGCTGAGGCGCCTTCTCCTGCCACGGTGGCGAGTTCGTCCAGCAGTGCGGCGACGGCGGCGTCGGTGAACCGATGGCCGTCCGCGGTCTCGGCGATGCGGCCCGAGGCGATGCGGGAGCTCCACCACTCGTCCAGGCAGGCCCTGGCGCATCCGCCGGTGCGGAAGCCGTACGGCTCGGATGCGGGGGAGAAGCCGACGATCATGAGCGCGTAGTTCGGCGGCTTGGAGGAACGCTCGTGGTGGGGAGGTGTCCTGACGTACTGCTCGAAGGAGCGGACCTGGTTGAAGCTGGTGAACAGCCAGAAGAGGTAGTCGTACATCAGCGTGGAGCGCGCGTCGGCGTGCAGGGCGAAGAGCCCCTTGTCGTGGACGACCGCCTCGGCGAGCGTCCGCAGGCGCCGGTCCGCGTCGGGCAGGACGTCCGCGACCTCGCGGAAGGCCCGCAGCAGGATCGGGGAGAAGCTGCCCTCGCGCACCATGGCCAGCTCGGCGAGCCGGTCCTGCTCCGAGGTGTCGTAGACCGACTCGTCGACCAGGCCCGTGACGAACGCCTCGAAGTTCTCCGCGACCGGGGTGATCGCGAAGTCGTTCTCCTGGTCGACGTGCACCACGGTCGGCTCGCCGTGACGGCCGCACGCGCGGTAGTCGAGGGCGAGCATGTCGTGGCCGGCCGAGGGCGTGTCGGCGAAGTAGACACCGATGTCGGGGTACTCCCACAGGTCGATCCAGAACAGGCTGCCGAACTCGCCGCCGAGCGACTGCGACCGGGTCCGCCCGATGCCCCGGATGCCGGTGATCTCGACGTGGTCCTCGGCCCAGGACGTCGCCTCGGGCACGGGGAAGCAGGTCCGGGTCGGAGTGCCGCCGTTGTGCGCGGTCATGAGCGCGACGTAGGAGTCGGGCAGCCGGTACCCGCCGAGCTCCTCCTCCAGCGCCGCGATCAACTCCCGCGAGGGCGGGGCCTGCTCCACGTACTCCTCCAGGGCGTACGCCGAGTCGTCCCAGAATCCGGCGACGTCGAAGCCCTCGAAGTGTCCCACCGCACCCTCCCGCACCTGTTCGTCCCGCGATTGTACGTTCGACACCCGGGTGTGGATCGCGGTCGCCGAACGGACGGGACGTCAGCGCATGCCACGAGGCGAGGATGACGTCCCCGGTGATCCAGCGCGCGTCGTCGGAGGCCAGGAAGGCCACCAGCGGGCCGTAGTCGTCGGGGGTCCCCGTACGGCCCAGCGGGGTGCCGGCGATCGCCTGTGCCTCCTGAGCCGAGCCGGGGAATCCCATGGCCCGGGTGCCCTCGGTGTCCGACGGTCCGGGCATGATCGCGTTGACCCGGATGCCGCGCGGGCCCAGCTCCTTGGCCGCCACCACGGTGAACGCGTTGACGGCGCTCTACGGCCGCCCGACTCCTGGCCCACGACACCTTCGACCAGAAGTGCGCGCTCGGGCCGATCATGGACCAGACGACAAGCCGCTGGGCGACACTGATCATCTCGGCCCTCATCGCCGGCCCGCACCGCTTCGCGCACCTGCACCAACGAGTCGGTGGCATCAGCCAGAAGATGCTGTCGCAGAACCTCAAGGCACTGGCCCGGGCAGGCCGCACCACCCGCGTAACGGGCCGCTCCCACGGGCCGGTTCGGGAGCGTCCTGCGGCAGTACCAGCCGCCCGAGCCGCAGAGCAAGAGGTCCCGTGCACCGTCGGCGACCCGGGGCGCGGTGGCCGGGACGGAGGCGAAGTCGGCGGGTGCGACGCTACGGGCACAGCACACCAGCCGAGTTGGACCGGAACGGACGGTGCCTGACGGCGCGTACGTCGGCGTCCCGGCCCGTCCGGTCCAGGTCGGGTGGCCTGCCGCCGGTCATGCATCGACCGGGGGCCCGGAGGCTCCGCGGTCGCGCTACTCGCCGCCCAGGGCCGCCACCAGCTGCGGCAGGTCGCCGCCCGCCACGGCGAGGGCCAGGTGGTCGTGGAAGTCCCGGCTGCTGACGATCCGGCCGTCGCGGACCCGCAGTACCTGGATGTTGGCGACCTCGAAGTCCCGCCCGGTCGCCCGGTGGTGCACCTGGTAGTCCCACTCGGCGACGACCACCTCCGGGTCGTCGGTCTCCCGGATCACCACGTTCGTGGCGGTCAGCTCCACGGGCATCTGCGCGGAGATCTCCGCGAACCGAGCCTCGAGCGCGGCCCGCCCCTCGAAGCGGCGCGGTCCGACCGGTGCGAAGACGGTCTCCACCACGGCGTCCTCGGCGTACAGCTCGCCCAGCTGCGACAGTCGGCCCGCGGTGATGCCCTCGATCAGCTTCTGGAAGACCTCGCGCGGCGTCGGTGTTTCGGACATGATCAACCCCCGGTCTGATCCGTCACTAGAATCGGACTAGCGACTCAGGTTTTCGACGATACGGACTACCGACTCCGGTTGTCCAGTGCGGCTCTGCCGTCGGCGGGGAAGGATCAAGAGGGATGAGCGGCACACCGGAACGTCCGTTGCGCGCGGATGCGGCCCGCAACCGGGCCAGGCTGCTGGACGTCGCCACGGAGGTGTTCACCACCCGCGGTGTGGGTGTGCCGACCGAGGAGATCGCCCGGGCCGCCGGCGTCGGGGTCGGCACGCTCTTCCGGCACTTCCCGACCAAGGAGGCGCTGCTGGAGGCGGTGATGGCGCGCCGTCTGGAGACGATCGCCGCCCGCAGTGCGCAGCTGGCCGCCGAGGCCGAACCCGCCGACGCCTTCTTCGGTTGCTTCCGCCTGGTGATCGACCGGTCGGCGGGCAAGAACGAGTTCGCCCAGGCGCTCGCCGCGGCCGGCGTGGACGCCCATGCGGCCCTGCGGGAGTCGAGCGAGGCGATCCGCGCGCAGCTGGCCGAGCTGCTGGCCGGGGCGCAGCGGGCCGGGGCGGTCCGCCCGGAGCTGGGTCTGCCGGAACTGATCGCCCTGCTGGTCGGCACCAGTGCGACGATGGAGCACCTCGGAGCCGACCCGGCGGCCCGGGAGCGGATCTTCGAGGTGCTCTTCGACGGGCTGAGGCCGCGCTGATCCGGCGGGGAGCGACCGGCCGCGCCCCCGGGCCCGGTCATCGAGCGGCACAACCGCGGGCGGTGCGGGCCGAGTTCCCCCGGCGCGGGCCCACCGGCTGACGCGCGCCGGGGGCCCGGTCGGCGACCCCGCCGGCCTGGGACTACGCCGGGGCGTTCAGCGGGTTCCAGCGCGGCGCCGTGATGTCGATCGGCGCGGTGTGGCTGTCGAAGACGCCGTAGGCCTCGTCGAGCAGGATCTCCATGCCGCGCTGGCCGAGGGCGACGCCGAACCGCAGGTCGGCCAGGTCGCACGGCGGCAGGGCCGCGACCGCCTCGTAGAGGGCGGCCACGTGGTGGTCGTCGACCTCGATGTGCAGGTCGAAGAAGTTGGTGGTCAGACCCGGGAAGTGGTGGGTGAGCGCGCGCTTGGCCGCCGTGTAGGTGATCGGCGTCATCGCCTCGTTGACCAGCATGTAGCCGACCGACCGGCCCAGGTTGCGCGACTTCGAGACGTTGAAGGCCAGACTCAGCGCCACCGTGATACCGGGCCGCTCGGCGTACTCGTCGAATTCACCGCGCGGAACTCCGAGGGTGTCGAGCAGGTGCAGGTAATGCAGGAAGTGCGCGTGGTCGGGGTCGCCGGATCCGAGTTCGTCGTCCAGGTTCTCCTGGAGGATCTCCCGGATCTCCTCCTGCTTCGTCCAGGCCAGCAACTCCCGCAGGATCCACGGGAAACTGCGGCTCTCGCGTCCCGCGCAGAAGACCCAGCGCTTGGCGTTCGCGAGCGGGAGCGTGCCGTCGAGCGCGGACGTGACCAGGGGGTGGGCCCGTACCTTCTCGAGCGCCTCTTCCACCTGGTCCTTGATCTGCTGCGCGTCCATGGGCGCTCCTTCGGGAAATGGCGGGAACGGAGTCCGGTCCTTGCCGTTGGGAGTCTGGTAATGGCGGAACGGCGGGACAAGAGTGACGAAGCTCACCTCGCCCGGGGTTTGGCGGGCACCCCGGCCCTGCTGTCATGTCCATGCAGATCAGCAGGTCAGATGCCACCTCGACGAGCGACGTTACCTGACGGTAGTCGCGCTGTCACCGACGAGATTGGCGCGATCGAGGCGACGCCTTTCGGACCTCGTCCGATAGTCCGATCGGTCGGCTTGCGGTGGTCCGCGGGCTGCCGCACCCGGCGCGCGGGGATGCTTCGCGCCAGAGCACCCGTCGATCAGAGCATCCGACGATCAGAGCACCCGACGAAAGGATCCCCATGCCGGACTACCTGTGGAGCCGAGCGGCGAGAGCCGTGGCCGTGTCCGCCCTCGCGTTCGCGACGACCGTCGCCGCGGTGGGCGCGGCCGGAGCCACCTCGCCCGAGGACCACCCGTTCGAGGTGAGCGTGGGCGCCTCGGGCATCCAGGCCCCGGAGACCGGCGTGGGCGGCCTGGTCAGCTTCCGGATCAGGACCGACGACCCGAACGGTCGCCAGCTGCAGCTCCTGCGCCCGCACGCCGGGGTGACGTTCGACCAGGTGCTGCACGACCTCGCGGACGCGGTCAGCACGAAGCCCGCCACCGCCGCCGTGGGGGCCAAGGCCGTCCGGGGCGAGGCCGACGCCCTGGGCGGCGCGCTGGTCACCCCGCAGGTCCACGAGCAGTTCACCGAGGAGGTGGCCCCCGGCGCGGTCTACCTGCTCGACCTCACCGCCTTCCGGGCCGACCCCGCGCACCCGGTCAGCAAGCGGCTCGACCTGGCCGGCACCAACGGGCAGGCGGCCAACCAGGCCCGCTACCCCGACGGCGCGGTGCTGCAGCGCGACACCTCCGCCGGCCCGCGGTTCCGGACCGACACCGTCGACCACGCCCACCTGGCGTACCTGGTGCACAACGAGTCGAGCCAGCTCCACGAGATGCAGCTGCGCCCGGTCGCCGCCGACACCACCGACGCCCAGCTGCAGAACTACTTCGCGGCCACCGCGCTGGGCCTGCCGGCCCAGTCGCCGTTCACCGGCCCGGCCACCGGCTTCGGGGCCATCTCGCCCGAGCACGGCGCCCTGGTGCAGGCCCACGGCCTGCTGCCCGGGCGCTACGCGCTGCTCTGCCTGCTCCCCGACGAGCAGTTCGGCCTCACGAACGCCGCGCTGGGCATGCACCAGATCGTCACCCTGCAGTGAGCGCGACCGCCTGACCCCGCCGCCCCCGCTCCACCCCTCCCGGCCTCGGGCGCGCCGCCCCCACCCCCACGGGGGCGGCGCGCCCGAGGCCGGGAGCACTGGACGCCGGGCGCCCCCGCCCGGCACAGTGGCCCAGCCGGTCGACCGTCGCCGGCAGCCACGCCCCGAGGGAGGCGGCATGACCGTCCACCACCTGGACTGCGCCTGCATGTGCCCGTTCGGCGGGCGGCTGCTGCTCGGCAGCGGCGGCCTGCTGACGGGACGGATGGTGGGCCACTGCCTGCTGGTGGAGAGCGAGCAGGGCCTGATCCTGGTGGACACCGGGCTCGGCACCGGCGACCTGGCCGACCCGCGCCGGCTGGGCCGCACCTTCCACGCGGCGGCGCGTCCCCGGCTGACGCCGGAGCGGACCGCGCTGCACCAGGTGCGCGCCCTGGGCCACCGCGCCGAGGACGTGCGCCACATCGTGCTGACCCACCTGGACGTCGACCACGCCGGCGGCCTCGGTGACTTCCCGCAGGCCCAGGTGCACGTACTCGCCGAGGAGTTGCGGGCCGCCCGGGCCCGCGCGACCCGCGGCGAGCGGGACCGCTACCGTCCCGCCCAGTGGGCCCACGGCCCGCGCTGGGTCGAACACACCGTGGACGGCGACTCCTGGTTCGGCTTCCAGGCGGTACGGCCGCCGGTGCCCGCGCTCGCGGACCTCCTGCTGGTGCCGCTGCCCGGCCACACCCGGGGCCACAGCGCGGTCGCGGTGCGGCAGGGCGAGCGCTGGCTGCTGCACTGCGGGGACGCCTACTTCTCGCACCGCGAGGTCCGGCCCACCGGCGCCGACTGCCCGCCGGGTCTGCGCGCCTTCCAGCGCCTGGTGGCCACCGACAACCGCACCCGGCTGGCGAACCAGGAGCGGCTGCGCGAGCTGCGCCGCGAGCACGGTGACGAGGTCCGGCTGCTCTGCGCCCACGACCCCGCGGACTTCGACCGCCTGCGGGTCGAACAGGCGACCACAGCGGCGAACTGACCGCCCGCCCGTCCCATCGATGCAACGTCCGGCCTTGCGGGCTCTGTGAGTTGAGTCACCGTCCGCGGCCCGGGCGGGCCCTGCCGCCGGCCGCGGCGCCGCCGCCGGTCCGTCCGCCCGGTGGGCCCGTCCGGTCAGGCGGGCGTTGGTCCGTGCGTGGACGACTACCGGACGGTAGGGCGATCGCGGTCGCGCCGCCCGGTCTTGGACGGGTTGCCGACAGCCGGCCGACGGACGATCTCCGGTGATTTCAGAGCCTGTTGGGATGAGTGTGCGGCGTTCGAAGTCGCTTAGCTGGATGCACGAGGCAGATCGCCTCCGGCGGGGTGTCAGGCCCCGCGTGAGCTAAGCGAGGCGAGTTGAACACCATCTGTGGCGGTCGGGCGCGGCAGCAGAGCGGCGGGGTCGGTGCGATCGGTGCCCGGTCCGGGCCCTGCGGCTGCGCCGGTCCGCACGGACCCGACGGGGTGAGCGTACCGAGCGGGGAGGTCGCGGCATGAGCGGCGAGATCTTCTCCACCGGTACGGGACCGGACGCCTGGTGCGACTGGGAGGCGCCGCCGTGGAAGACCTACCACGGCGTGGCCCTGCCGATCGAGTTCGAGGCGTTCTACCTGGCGCAGAGCGACACCTACCTGCAGTACGCGGAGATCGAGCTCGGCGACAGCGGGGCGGCCTGGGAGCTGACCACCGACGTCTTCCTCTACATCCTGGTGACCTGGGACGACATGCTCACCGAGCGGAATTTCATGGAGGCCGCCTGGGACGTGCTGCGGGTCGCGGTGGCCTACGAGAAGCGCCGCCAGCTGCGCCCCGACGGCGCCCCCTCGTTCTTCTGGAAGATGACCTTCGGTCACGCCATGGTCAGCAGCCGGCAGGCCCTCAGCCGGGAACCCGACGAACTGCGCCAGGCGATAGCCCAGTTGCCGCCCCGCCAGTTCGACGTGATCGTGCTGAAGCACTTCATGGAACGAAGCCGCGAGGACATCGCCTGGCTGCTCGGCATCAAACCGGTGACGGTGGACCACCACCACCGGCGGGCCCAGGCCACCCTGCGCGGCGCCCTGGGCATGCCCCCGCTGCCCGGCGCCAAGCGCGCCCCCCGCTCCCGCGCCAACTGCGCCCACGACACGGAGGAGACAGCGTGATGGACACCGAACTCGACGCGATGCTGGCGGTGGCCGCGCCCCGGCGCGGGCCGCGCGCCGACCAGGCCGAGGGGCTGCGCCGGCTGTCCGTCGACTACGCGGCCTTCCGGGCCGGCACCTTCAGCCAGCCCGGCTGGTGGGAGGCGAAGGCGAACGCCGGCACCAAGCTCGACTCGCTGGCGCGCTGGGTCATCAACCAGCCCGGTGCGGCCGACCAGATCGCGGCGCTGGCCGCCGCGGAGGGACCTTCCGTGGCGACCGAGGGAGCGCGGGTCTTCGGCTGTCTGCTGCTGCTCACCGGGCACCCGTTGAGCGCCAAGTTCTGGTGGAAGTACGCGGCCGGTGACGGCGACCGCACCGCCGCCTACTGCCTCTACCTGCGCGAGTTGCACCACGGCGAACTCGGCGAGGCCCAGGCCTGGTTCGAGCAGGCCACGGTGGAGCGCGAGCCGTCGGGGCAGGCGGTGCCCGCCAGCCTGCCGCCGGTCGAGAACTACTACACGCTGCTCTCGCTCTTCACCAAGAACGCCGACATCTACGGCAGCACCGCGGCCCGCCCCGACGCCGACCTGCTGGTCGCGGTCGAGCGGCTGGTCTCCTGCGGGGACCACGACGAGGACAGCGCCGACCACGACGGCATCGCCTGCCGGCCGGACCAGCGCCTGGCCGACACCCTGTCGGCCTTCACCAGCCGCTCGGCCTGAGCGGTGGGGTGCCCGGCTCGCCCGCGGCCGTCCGACGCCCGCCGGGGCGGGGCCGGGGCCCCCCACCGGGTACCCCGTCCCGCCGCTTCCCAGGAGGCCCGTTGTCCGCCCCCCTGACCACCCTGCTCGACACCGGTCTGCTCGGTGCCGCCTTCGGCGTCTGGTACGCCCTCGCCATCACCGTGGTCGCGCTCGCGGCCGTCGCCGCCCGCACCCCCGAGCGCCGCCGGGACGCCCGCGAGGTGCTCAAGGTGCTGGTGCGCCGCGACGGCCGCTGAGGCCGGCCGGCCCCGGGCCCTGCCGGGTGGTGTCCCGGTCCTGTCCGGGCGGACCGGTGCGCCGGTCCGCCCGGTTCAGCCGACCACGGCCACGTCGGCCCAGACCAGGTGCACGGGAGGCAGCCGGATGGTGCCCCACGCGTCACTCAGGGCCTCGACCAGCAGCAGGCCGCCGCCGGGTCTCGGTGGGTCGTCCGCCTGCGGGGACCACCCCAACCACCCCGACAACCCCTCCGGCTCCCCCCGCCGCGCCGCCCCCGCGGACCAGCCGGCCCGCACCGCGTCGGCGTCGAAACCGGGCCCGCAGTCCACGACCACCAGCCGCGCCAGCTCCTCGCCGTCCGGGCCGGTGAGCAGGTGCAGGTTGGCCCAGAACGGCGGGCGGCCGTGCCGCAGCGCGTTGCCGGCCAGCTCACCGCCGACCGCGGTGAGCCGGGGCGCCGCGGCCGCCAGTTGCCAGCGCGCGAGCTGGCCGCTGAGGCAGGCGTGCACCGTCCGCGCGGCGCTCGCGCCGGCCGGCAGCGACCAGAGCTGCGACTCCGCGTGGCACCGCCGGTAGGGCTGCCACGCGGACACCTCGGACATCGTTCCTCCTCTTTCGCCTCCCTCAGGGGATACGCAGCCGATCGCCTCGCGGATCGGTCGAGCCGCTGAATTTTTCCGCCGCCCGGCCTCGCGACCCGGCCTCGCCCGCCCGGTCGACCCTCGTCGGAGGGTGCCCGATAGGGTGCCCGGTGCCGCGGCGGCCCGCCGTGCGCGGGGGCGCCGCCCGATCGGCGCGCACGCCGTCAGCGCTGGTGGCGGGGGAGCAGGGGGTGCGCGGATGGACCTCGACGAGCTCGACTTCACCTTCGAGGGGCCGGCCTGGACCGTCGGCGAGCTGCGCCGGGCGTTGCTGGGCCTGCCCGACGACCTGCCGGTGATCGTGCTCGCCGAGTACGAACCCGGTCAGGCCGACGACTACGTGGTCGTCGAGGGCATGCGGCCGGGCGAGGCCGGGACGGAGGCGGGCGAGGACGGCCTGCTGCTGCTCTGCCGGACCCGCGAGCTCGACGAGGACGCCTCCCACGACGAGGACGCCTCCCACGACGCGTGACCGCTCTCACGACGCGTCACCCCTTCCCTCACGAGTGACCCCCGCGGCGACCGCACCCTTGTCCGATCGCCGCGCTTTCGCCATGCTCACGTCGGCCCGGATTCATCGGGCGGGCCGAGAATCCCCCTCGGTCTGACATGCCGTCACCCCGACACGAGCTGAGGTACTTCCATGACATTCGCCCGGGTCCGCTCGCTGCTCACCGCCGCCGTCCTGGTGGCGCCCGTGGCCCTGCTGGCATCCGCCGGCGGCGCGCGGGCGGACGCGACCGACGCGCTCTCGCTGGCCGGCGCCACCACGGTCGGCGTGCACAACACCTACGACCAGGCCGCCTACCCCTACCTGGCGCAGGCGCTGGACGCCGGCAGCTCGCTGATCGAACTCGACACCTGGGTCAACGTGTTCACCCACAAGTGGAACGTCAGTCACAGCAACCCGCTGGGCAGCAACAACAACTGCGTGCAGGCCAAGGCCCCCGCCGACCTCTACACCGGCAACCGCAGCCAGAACCTGGACAGTTGCCTGGACGACCTGCGGGTCTGGCTGACCGCCCACCCGGGTCACCCGCCGGTGATGCTGAAGCTGGAGATGAAGAACGGCTTCGACGCGACGATCGGGATGAGCCCGGCCGTCCTGGACGGCTACATCGCCCAGCACCTGGGCGGCCTCGTCTACAAGCCCGCCGACCTGCTCCGCAAGGCGGACGGCAGCAGCTACCCGGACCTGGACACCGCCGCCCGTGCGGGCAACTGGCCGACCCGATCCCAGCTGGCCGGCAAGGTGGTCATCGAGGCGATTCCCGGCACGTTCGAGCAGGCGAACCCCTTCGACCACCTGTGGACCGACACCGAGTACGCCCAGCACCTGCGCGACCTGGCCGCCGCCGGCTCGCTCGGCAGCGCGCAGATCTTCCCCAGCGTGCTCGGCGCCCAGGCCGGCGACCCGCGCACCCGCTACGCCGACGCCGGCCTGCGGCCGTGGTTCGTGGTCTTCGACGGTGACGCCTCGACCTACCTGAGCGGCTCCGACACCGCCTGGTACGACCGCAACCACTACCTGGTGGTCGCCACCGACGCGCAGAACGTGGCGCCGGCCATCGACGACACCAACCCGACCCCGGCGCAGGCCTCCGCCCGGGTGGCCCAACTCGCCGCCGGGCACGCCAGCTTCGTCACCTCGGACTGGCGCTCGCTGACCACCGTGCTGCCCGAGGTGCTGCCCCGCGGCTGACGGGGCCGCCCCCCGGGGCGAACAGACCGCTCCCCCCCCGAGCAAACGGGCCGACTCCCCCCCGAAGAAGGGGGCGGAGTCGGTCCGTTCCGATGTCCGCCCACCGCCCGCCGATCTCGCCGTACGAGCCGGTAACGTCACGGTGAAGTGCCGGGAAATAACGATTCACCACGGGGGCTTTCTGCCGTCGGATGATCGGCCTAGGCTGCGCGCGTGTCGATATTTCGAAGGCTTCGAAGCTCAGCTCCGCGTCTGGTTCCCGAACTCGACGACATCCAGCTCGGAAAGGTGCGCAGGCAGCTCGACACCCCTCCCACGCCCGGCCTGACGGAAATTCAGGTCGACCAGGTCGAACGGGTCATCCGGGAGGCCGGTACGGACTGGGACCGGCGCGCACACCGCTTTTCGGTTCTGGCCGCCGCCGCGGCCCATTCCGGCTTGGCGCGTTCCTGGCGATCGCGCCGCGAGCAGAATGCCGACGCGCTGATTTTCGAGGCCTGGGTCGAGTGGATTCGCGGCCGTTCCAGCGGGCAGCCGGGTGATGTGCGGCCGACCGTCGAGCGCTGCCGGCGCGCGGCCGAGCTGGCCCCGAACGACCCGACGCCGTGGGTGGTCCTGCTCGGCGTGCTGCGGATGGTGCGCTCGGGCTCGCAGGAGGTCTTCCAGGTCTGGCACGAGGTGGTGGCCCGGGACGCCTGGCACCGCGAGGCGCACCTGCAGATGCTGGGCTACCTGTCGCCCGAGGAGTGCGGATCGCACCGGGAGGTGCTCGACTTCGTCGACGCCGTGCGCTCCGGCATCCCCGCGACGGCGCCGGCCATCGGTGTGGAGCTGACCGCGATGGTCGAGCACCACCACCGGCTGGTGGCGCGCGGTGGCGTCGACGGGCTGATGGCCCGCCGGCAGTGGACCAACGCCCGTGCGGCGGGCGCGCTGGAGCGGGCGGTGACCGGCTGGACCGAGCCCGGTCGGCTGCAGCACGCCGCGGCCCTGGCCGACCTCAACCTGCTGGCGCACGCGCTGGTGCTGGCCAACCGGCTGCCGGAGGCCGGCGAGGCGTTCCGCGCCATCGGCTCGACCGTCACCCCCTGGCCGTGGGGCCTGGAGGGGGATCCGCTGGACCGTTTCGGCTACTGGCAGGGTCAGGCGCTGCGCTGAGCCGAGCCGTCCTCCCTGGGCCGGGGCCGCCGTAGCCGGGCCGACGCGGCGTGGGGGCGGGGGCGGCCGTGGCGGACGCAGGGTGATTCCCCGGTGGCGGACGGTGATGGCCGCCAGTAGTTTTGGGACTCATGTCCGTACGAACTTCCGCGGGTCCGGCCGCCGGACCCCTCGCACGCCCCTCCGCCGGTCCGGCCCGCACCCTGGCCGGGGCCGCCGCCGCCCTGCTGCTCGGGCTCACCGTCACCGCTCCCGCCCACGCCGACGTCGGCGCGGGCACCCATGCCGCGGCCCGTGTCGGCGCGGTTCACCTGGTCGGCCCCGGCGAGTCGATCCAGCAGGCCGTCGACCGGGCCGCCCCCGGCGACACCGTGCTGATCCCGCCCGGCACCTACCACGGCAGCGTCCAGATCTCCGTCCCCGGCCTGACCCTGCGCGGTCTGGGCCCGCAGACCGTGATCAGCGGCCAGGGCACGTCCAGCCCCCAGACCGCCGACGCCGCCGCGGCCCCCGACAGCGCCGCGGCCGCCTGCGCCCAGGCGGGCCACGGCATCTGCGTCACCGGCACCGCCGGCCACCGCCTCGCCGACGTGACCATCGAGGCGCTCACCGTCTCCGGCTTCGCCAAGAACGGGATCTCCGCGACGGAGACCGACCGGATGACGGTGCGTCAGGTGCTCGTCCGGGACAACGGCCAGGAGGGCATCAGCCAGGAGCGCTCCACCCGGGGCCGCTTCCAGGGCAACGAGGCGCTGCGCAACGGCGAGGCCGGGATCTTCCTGGCCAACTTCGTCGACGTCGACGGCGGTGCGACCGACACCGACGGCGCACTGGTGGCCGACAACCATCTGGCCGACAACCGGATCGGCGTGGTGCTGCGCCGCCTGCGCAACCTCTCCGTCGAGCGCAACGACATCACCGGGAACTGCACCGGCGTCTTCGTGGTGGGCGACGAGAACGTCCCGCGCGGCGGCGACCTGGACGTGCGCCTCAACCGGGTGAACGCCAACAACCGCTACTGCCCGTCCAACGGCAAGCTGCCCTTCCTCCAGGGCAGCGGCATCGTGCTGACCGGCGTCGAGCAGACCCGGGTGACGGGCAACGAGGTCGTCGGCAACACCGGCGCCGCGCCGATGTCCGGCGGCATCGTGCTCTTCCGCAGCTTCGTCGGCGGGCCGAGCACGGACAACACCATCAGCCGCAACGTCCTGCGGGACAACGGGCCCGCCGACCTCGCGGACCGTGACACCGGAAGCAACACGTTCGCCGGCAACCAGTGCCGGACCTCCGAGCCCGCGGGCCGGTGCTGACCCCATCGAGGGAGAACCGCATGACCACCGTACAGACCGACAACCAACCGACCGACCCGGCGACCGGCCTGGCGGCCGACCTGTCGACGGGCGCCCCGACCGGTCCGCAGGCGGCCTTCCGGCTGCGGGAGCTCGTCTTCGGTGCGGCCGGCGCCGCCGCGGTGCGGGCGGCGGCACGGCTGCGGGTCGCGGACGCGCTCGGCGACGCGCCGATGGCGATCGAGGACCTCTCCGCCGCCCTGGGCACCGAGCCCCAGCCGCTCTCGCGGCTGCTGCGCGCGCTCTCCTGCTACGGGGTCTTCACCGAGACCGCCGACGGCCGCTACGCGCACACCGAGATGTCCCGCCTGCTGCGCGAGGACACCCCCGGCAGCCTGCGCTACATCGCGCTGTGGTGCACCGAGCCGTGGACCTGGGCGGCCTGGCCCCGGCTGGACGACGCGGTGCGCTCGGGCACGCACGTCTTCGCCGAGCTCTTCGGCAAGGACTTCTTCACCTACCTGCACGCCGACGCGGGGGACTCGGCCCGGGTCTTCGACCAGGCGATGACCACCTCCAGCCGCCAGTCGGCCCACGACATCGCCGAGTTCCTCGACCTCAGCGGGGTCTCCTCGGTGGTGGACATCGGCGGCGGCCAGGGGCACGTGCTGGCCAGCCTGCTGGAGAAGCACCCCGAGCTCACCGGTGTCCTGCTGGACCTGCCCACGGTGGTCGCCAACGCCGACCCGCGGCTGCGCGAGGGCGGGGCGCTGGCCGACCGGGTGCGGCTGATGCCGGGCGACTGCCGCGACGCGGTCCCGGTGCAGGCCGACATGTACATCATCAAGAACATCCTGGAGTGGGACGACGACAGCACCCGCCGCACCCTGCGCAACGTGGTGGCGGCCGGCCGTCCCGGCGCCCGGGTGCTGGTCATCGAGAACCTGGTGGACGACAGCCCCTCGATGCGCTTCACCACGGCGATGGACCTGCTGCTGCTGCTCAACGTCGGTGGCGCCAAGCACTCCAAGGACAGCCTGGCGGGCCTGATGACCGAGGCCGGGCTGGAGCTCGGTGAGATCCGGCCGGTCAACTCCTACCTGCACGCCTTCGACAGCACGGTGGGGCACTGACCCGTCCCGGTCGGCCCGTCCGGCGCGGGCGGCAGGGGAGTGGGGCGGGACCGCGACGGCGGCCCCGCCCCACTCCCCTGCCGCCCGCGCCCGGTGCTCGCGCACGTTCGCCCGCGGGCATGGTCGAGCCCGGTGACCGGGTCGGGCACCGGGCGCTCCACCTGCGGGTGGTCGGTCCTCGGCTGGGAGCGGGCCGTCGCACGGCGAGAGCCCGCCCCGGGTCAGGTCAGCCGCGCTCCCACCGGTAGAACTCGCGGGCCATCGCGTCCTTGGGCTCGCGCCAGGTCGCCGGGTCGTAGGCCTCGACGTAGCTGGCGAGCCGTTCGCTGACGCCGCGGAACTCCGGGTGGCCGGTCAGCTTGGCCACCTGCGGTCCGGGCGGGCTGTCGGCCTCGATCAGGTGCAGGTAGAGGTCGCCGAACTGGAACAGGCTCCGGCCGGTCACCCCGATCAGGCGGGGCAGCTCACCGCGGTCGGAGTCCGCGAAGGTCTCGGCGATCAGCGGTGCGGTGTCGGGTTTCATCCGGGCGACGATCAACGCGCGGTGCATGGGGCGGTCCCTTCGGGCGGTGGGGCGGTGCGGTGTCGGACGGGCGGGTGACGCCGGGGCGGGCCGGCCCTGCGGTCGCAGGTCGGCCCGGCCGGCTTCGCGGGTCAGCGCGGCAGGCCGCCCTGACCGCGCTCGCGGGCGTGCTGCTCGACCTTGTCGCGGATCAGGGCCATCTGGACCTTGGAGTTGCGGTTGATGTGCTCGGTCATCGCGGCGTCGTCGACCGGCGCGGTGGGCTTCATCGCGAAGTCCTGGATCCAGCGCATCGAGGTGCCGCCGTCCACGTCCTGGTACTCCCAGCGGATGTCCATGTGGTCGAACGGGCCGGTCTCGACCCGGCGGGCCAGCACCGTGCCGCGCGCCTTGTCGGTCTCCCGCTCGGAGACCCAGCTCCACACCGTCCCGTTCTCGTCGGGGTGCATGGTCAGCCGGAACTTGGTCCGCTCGCCCTGGCGCTCCAGCACCTCGACGGTGGCGTACTCGCTGAAGAGCTGGGGCCAGCTCTCCAGGTCGTTGGTGAGGTCCCAGGTGAGTTCGAGCGGGGCGGCGATCAGGATCGTGTTGTCGGTGTGTCCGGACATCTCAGGCTCCCGTGGTGAGTTGGGCGTTGACCAGGGTCAGGAAGTCGGTCGGGGTCTTGCAGCGCTCCGGCTCGTTGTCGATGGCGTGGCCGTAGCGGTTCTCCAGTTCGGCGACGATGCCGAGCAGGCCGAGCGAGTCGAGGCCGTACTCCTCGAAGGGCACGTCGGGTGCCTCGGCCAGGAGCGCGGGGTCGACGGTCAGGCCCGCGCGGGCCTTCATCAGGATCGCGAGCTCTTCGACGGTCACTGGGCCGTTCATGGGGGATCTCCTCGGGTCGGGGGCGGCGAGGGGGTTCGCCGCCGGCGCAGTCGGGGGTGGGGGAGGGCGTCAGAGCCGGTCGTCGCCGGCCCGGCGCAGCAGCAGCGCGGAGTTGCAGCCCATCAGGCCGCGGCTGAGCACCAGCGCGGTGCGCAGTTCGGCCCGCCGGGCCCGGCCCGTGACCAGGTCCAGGTCGTGGCGGACCTCGGTGATGTTGGGCGTGGGGGGCACCACGCCGTGCTCCAGCGCGAGCATCGCGATGGAGACGTCCAGCGCCGAGGCGGCCGAGTAGGCGCGCCCGAAGCCGGTCTTGGGGGCCGTCACCGGGACCTCCGCGGCGCGCCGGCCGAGCGCGTCGGCGATCGCCAGCGCCTCGGCCTGGTCGGCGGCGGGGATGCCGAGCGCGTCGGCGAAGACCACGTCGACGTCGCGCGGAGAGCAGTTCGCCTCCTCGAGCGCGCCCTGGATGGCCCGGGCCAGCCCGTGCCGGGACTTCTCCCAGCCGGCGGTACCGGTGAAGGTCGCGCAGTGGCCGGCGACCACGGCGCGCACCCAGGCCCCGCGCCTGCGGGCCGCGGTCTCCTCCTCGACCACGAACATCGCGCCGCCCTCGGCGGGCACGAATCCGCAGGCGTCCTCGGTGAACGGCAGGTAGGCGCGGCGCGGGTCACCGGCCAGGCTCAACTCGGGGTAGCCGAGCTGGCAGACCACCGAGTACGGCGCCAGCGGTGCCTCGGTGGCGCCGGCGATGACCACGTCCGTGCCGCGCCGGATGGTGCGGCAGGCCTGCGCGAAGACGTCCAGGCCGCCGGCCTCGTCGTTGGCCAGCACCCCGCAGGGCCCGCGGAAGCCGCCGCGGATCGAGATCTGGCCGGTGCTGGCCGCGTAGAACCAGGCGATCGACTGGTAGGGGCCCACGAAGTGCGGTCCCTGGCCCCAGAGTTGCTGGAGCTCGCCCTGGCCGAACTCGCCACCGCCGGAGCCCGCCGCGGTCACCACGCCGACGCCGAAGGGCGCCTGCTGGGCGGCGTCCAGATGGGCGTCGTCCAGGGCGAGTTCGGCGGCGGCCATGGCGAAGTGGGTGAACCGGTCGGTCTGGACCAGGTAGCGGTCCTCGATCACGCCGGCCGGGTCGAAGCCGCGCACCTCGCCGGCCACCCGCAGCGGCAGGTGGGTGCAGCCCTCGCGGGTGACCGGGCCGAGCACCGCGGTGCCCTGCTGCACCGCCTTCCAGAACGGCCCGGTGCCGACCCCGTTGGGGGCCACCACGCCCAGGCCGGTCACCACCGCCTGCCGGCCGGTGCGTTCGGTCCTGCGTCGACTCATCCCGATCTCCCCTCAGCGCTGGCGAGCACGACGGCGGACTGGAACCCGCCGAAGCCGCTGCCCACCGAGAGCACGTTGCGCAGGGCCGCGGACCGGGCGGTGCGCGGCACGTAGTCCAGGTCGCACTCCGGGTCCGGGCTCTGGTAGTTGGCGGTGGGCGGCACCACCTTGTTGGCCAGCGCCAGGGCGCAGGCGGCCAGTTCGATGGCACCGATGGCGCCCAGCGAGTGGCCCACCATCGACTTGATCGAGCTCATCGGCACCGCGTAGGCGTGCTGGCCCAGCGAGCGCTTGACGGCCGCGGTCTCGTGCCGGTCGTTCTGCTTGGTGCCCGAGCCGTGCGCGTTGACGTAGTCGACGTCGGTGGGATCGAGGCGGGCCTGCGCCAGCGCCCGGTCGATCGCCTCCGACATCTCGCGGCCCTCGGCGGTCAGGCCCGTCATGTGGTACGCGTTGCCGAAGGTCGCGAAGCCGCGGATCTCGCAGTAGATCCGTGCCCCGCGGGCCCGGGCGTGCTCCCACTCCTCCAGCACCAGCACCGCGGCGCCCTCGCCCAGGACGAAGCCGTCCCGCTCGGCGTCGAAGGGGCGCGAGGCGTGCGCGGGGTCGTCGTTGCGGGTGGAGGTGGCCTTGATCGCGTCGAAGCAGGCCACCGTGATCGGCGAGATCGGCGAGTCCGCGGCGCCCGCCACGATCACGTCCGCCCGGCCCTCCTCGATCAGGTGGAAGGCGTGGCCGACCGCGTCGAGCCCCGAGGTGCAGCCGGTCGAGACGGTCTGCACCGGGCCCTGCGCGCCGACCTGTTCGGCGACCTCGGAGGCCAGCGCACTGGGCGAGAAGGCCCGGTGCAGGTGCGGTCCGGCACCCTTGTGGTCCACGTCCCAGCGCGCACCCGAGGCGCTGACCGTCACGTAGTCGTGCTCCAGGCGGGTGGTGCCGCCGACCGCGGAGCCGAGCGAGACGCCGATCCGCCAGGGGTCGGTGGTGGCCAGTTCGAGTCCGCAGTCGCGGATCGCCTCGCCGGCCGCCGCCAGCGCGAACTGCACGTAACGGTCGGCGCGTTCGGCCTGCGCCGGCTCCAGCCCGCAGGCCAGCGCGTCGAAGTCGCACTCGGCGGCGATCCGCGAGCGGAACCCCGCGGGGTCGAAGAGCGTGATGCCCCGGGTCGCCGTGCGCCCGGCGGTCAGCATGTCCCAGAACGCCGGTACGCCTATTCCGCCGGGCGCGACCACGCCCAGCCCGGTGACCGCCACCCGCCGTGTCATGCGGGGGCCCCCGTCTCCTCGGTGTCCACGTGGCCCAGTTCGGGGCGCGGGGCCAGCGGGCCGAGGTGGAAGACCATCCGGGCCTCGCTCGATCCCACGTTGCGGAACCGGTGGCGCATGTCGCGCGGGATCATCAGCCCGTGGTCGGGGCGCAGTTCGTGGGTCACGCCGTCCAGGTCGACCTCCAGCTCCCCGTTGACGACGAACACGAACTCCTCGGAGTACGGGTGGTAGTGCTCGCCGATCCGCTCTCCCGGCTGGATCAGGGCGACCCCCATGAAGCCGCTGGTGGCGCCGACGGTCGTCGGGGTGAGCATGGCGCGCAGGTCGCCGCCGCGCCGGCGGTTGGGCTCGGTGGTGTGCAGCGGCACGATGCGGACGGGCTGGGTGGTGGTCATGGCTTGCTCTTCTCTGGCGGTGACGGCGGTGACGGCGTGAGGGCGGGGGAGCGGGTGCCGCTCAGGAGGCGGGCGCCCGGCGGTCGGTGACGAGGTCCATCGCGCAGCCGTCCAGGAAGTGCGCGATCTCGGCCTCGGTGGCCAGCTCCACGCCCTCGTCCAGGGTCAGGAAGTGGCGCAGCGCCCAGGACTCGCGGCCCGGCACGAAGCCCGCCGCGGCCGAGGGGGCGTCCCGGTAGGGGACCCGCAGGTCGACCATCCGCACCAGCAGGCCCTCGCGCAGGAACATCGTGCTGCGGGCCAGCGGGTGCTCGGGGTCGCCGGCGGCGCGCGCGTCGTGCTGGGCGAGGAGTTCGACGGCGGCCTCGCCGCAGCCCGGGCGCACCTCGTACAGGAACGCGTGCCGGGTGGTGCCCTGGTCGCCCTCCGCCGGTCCGTTGGCGAGGTGTCGCACGGCGGGCAGCGCCGCGCGGGCGAAGAAGGCCCGCGCGGAGCGCGAGTCGGTCAGGTCGCGCTCCTCCTCGAGGTAGGGGTTGACGGCCTCCTCGACGGCGCGCACCTCGGGCTGCACGGCCACGTGCCGCAGCGCGTTGCCCAGGTCGCCGCGGACCTCCACGGCCCGTACCACCCGGTTGCCGCGCATGAAGAGCGAGGTGCGGCAGAGCCGGGTGGTGGGGTCGACCTGGGCCTGCGGGGACTGGTAGTCGGCGAGGATCTTGGCGACCGCGTCCTCGCCGCCGGGCGTGACGGTGAACGTCAGCGCGTGGTGCACGACGCCGCCGGCGGCCAGCGGCGGGGCGGGCAGCGGGTCGGTGCCCTGCTGCTCGACGCCCTGCGGGGGGCCGGCCTGCGGACGGGCGGACGGCTTGGGCGCGCCGCCGCGGCCCGCCGGGGAGTCGGCGTCGGGCGTCTCACGGGCGATCACGAAGCGCAGCGAGTGGGTGTCGCTGACGCAGTCGTGCAGCGGTTCCACCATCTTGCGGTGCGCCGCGCTGTCCACCCAGGTCAGGAACGGTTCCGCGCTCTGCCACTCGCTGGTGATCAGCCACTGCGAGGAGTTGCCGAGCGACTGGCACAACTGGTCGCTGATGTGCCCGGGAACCCCGGCCACCTGGTGACGGATCTGCTCGTAGGCGGCGAGGAAGTTCTGCTCGTGGCCGTCGTGGACGTCGAGCAGCAGCACGACGCGCAGGCGGGGCGGTTCGGTGGTGGTCGTCTGGGGTCGGTCGGACGAGATCGTCACAACACTCGGTCCTCTCACATCTGGCATTCCCCCCGGGTCGCATGCGATCGATGCTTACGCGCCGCAATGCCCGCCGCACGGTACGTGAGTCAGCCGGGTGAACATCGGGCCGTGTGGCGCCCCGGGGCGGGGTCGGCGGGAATGGAGAAGGACCGGCACCAGACCCGGGCCGGTCCCGCGCAGCCGATCCCCTGCTCTGGAGAGAAGCCATGTCCCTGAAGGTCGACGACCGTGTGCCCGTGCTGATCGTGGGTGGGTCCCTGGTGGGGCTTTCCACCTCGCTCTTCCTCGGCCGCCTCGGCGTCCCGCACCTGCTGGTGGAACGCCACCAGCAGACCTCGCACCACCCGCGTGGCCGCGGCAACAACGTGCGCACCATGGAGCTGTACCGCACCGCCGGCGTCGAGGAGGCGATCCGCGAGGCCGCCTCCGTGCTGGCCGAGAACCACGGCATCCTGCAGGCCGGTTCACTGACCGGCGAGGACCAGGAGTGGCTCTTCCGGCAGATCGACCCCGGTGGCGGCCTGGCCCGGCTCAGCCCCTCCGGCTGGTGCCTGTGCAGCCAGAACGACCTGGAACCCGTCCTGCTGCGCAGCGCCCGCGCGCTGGGCGGCGAGCTGAGCTTCGGCACCGAACTGGTCTCCTTCGAGCAGGACGAGGAGGGCGTCACGGCGGTCCTGCGCGACCGGCAGGGCGGGCGGGCGCGCACGGTGCGGGCCGACTACCTGGTGGCCGCCGACGGCCCGCGCAGCCCGGTGCGCGAGCGGCTGGGGATCGGGCGCGGCGGTGCCGGCGACCTGTTCCACAACGTCAGCATCACCTTCCGGGCCGAGCAGCTGGCCGAGGTGGTGGGGGACCGGCGCTTCATCGTCTGCTACCTGAACAACCCGCTGGGCGCCGGCGCGCTGCTGCCGGTGGACAACGAGCGCGAGTGGGTCTTCCACGCGCCGTGGCAGCCGGACCGCGGCGAGACGCTGGAGGACTTCACCGACCAGCGGTGCGCCGAGCTGATCCGGGCCGCCACCGGGGTGCCCGACCTGGCGGTCGAGATCACCGGCAAGGCGCCCTGGCACGCCGCCGAACGGGTGGCCGAGCGCTACGGCCACGGCCGGGTCTTCCTGGCCGGTGACTCCGCGCACGAGATGTCCCCCACCGGCGCGTTCGGCTCCAACACCGGGATCCAGGACGCCCACAACCTGGCCTGGAAGCTCGCCGCGGTGCTGCGCGGCTGGGCCGGGCCCGGACTGCTGGAGACCTACGACGCCGAGCGGCGCCCGGTGGCGCTGGCCACCAGCGCGCGCGCCTCGCAGCGTTCGGCCGAGCACCGCCACCCCGGCTACGACGTCAGCCCCGGCACCGGACGCCAGGCCGGCATGCTGGCGGTGGTGCTGGGCTACCGCTACGCCTCCAGCGCGGTGCCCGGCGCCCAGCCGCCCGGCATCGAGGCGGGCGAGGGCGCGGTCCCGATGGACTTCCGCCCGATCGCCGTCCCGGGCGGGCGCGCCCCGCACCTGTGGCTGAACCGCGCGGGCCGCCGGCTCTCCACGCTGGACCTCTACGAGGAGACACCGGTGCTGCTCAGCGGGCCCCAGGACGGCGCCTGGCACGCGGCCGGCGAGCAGGTCGCCCGCAAGCTCGGGGTGCCGCTCAGCTGCCTGCGGGTGGGCGACGGCGCCGAGCACGACCTGGCGCCCGAGGAGGGCGCGGACTGGGCCGCCCTGCACGGCGTGGGCGCCGACGGCGCGGTGCTGGTGCGCCCCGACGGGTTCGTGGCCTGGCGCTCGGAGCCGGCGGCCGGCGAGCCGGAGCCGGTGCTGGCCGACGTGCTGGGCCGGATGCTCAGCCGGGCCTGACGCCGAGGCG
>NZ_BAAALF010000130.1:23250-24327 GCF_039528135.1 Kitasatospora nipponensis
CCCCCGTCGATGGGGGCGGCCGGCGCCGTCACCCGCTACCTTGTCAGCGGGTGACCCGGTAGCGGCCCGCCATGCCGCCCATCAGGTGGTGGGTGACGTGGCAGTGGTAGATCCAGTCGCCGGGGTTGTCCTCGGTGTACTCCACCGTCAGCGTGGTGGCCGGGCCCATCAGCTCGGAGTCCACCCAGCTGCCGGCCGCGCTGCGCCAGCGGTGGCCGTGCAGGTGGAAGACGTGCAGCTCGTTGCCGAGCGCGACGATCCGCCAGCGCACCCGGTCGCCGACCTTCGCGCCGAAGGTGGGCGCGTTGTCGAGGTAGGCGCCGCCGTTGACCATGTTGAGCGACATCGGCAGGGACGGGATGTCGGCCGGGTAGGCGTCGTGCAGGACGAGCACGAACTCGCGGTCCACCGCGGGGGTGTGCCGGTCGGTGACCGCGATCACCCCGAGCAGGCCCAGCTCGGCCCCGATCTCCATCACCGGCTCGCGCGGCGGCGCGGCGGCCGCGCTCGTGCCACCCGGTGCGCCGCCCATGCCCATGTCGCCGCCGTCCGTGGCCGCGGGGGTGCCGGGCGCGTGGGGCGCGGCCGAACCGTTGGGGGACGGGGTGGTGGGGGCCGCGATCAGCTGGGGGACCGAGTGGTCGTGGTAGGGCCAGGTGCCCACCGAGCCGGGGGTGCAGAACCAGCTGTAGGTGTAGCTGGCGCCGAACGCCACCGCCGTGCCCGGCGCGTCGGGGGCCTCCGCCAGCCAGCCGCCGTCGTTCTCCGGCGTGTAGCGCACGCCGTGCGGGTGCATGCTGTGCGGCCACCGGTAGTGCTGGTCGTTGTTGCGGAAGTGCACCCGGATCTCGTCACCGACCTCCGCGCGCAGCACCGGGCCCGGCAGGCCGTTGTTGGCGCCGATCCCGTCGGGGCCCGGATCGGGATCCAGCGGCTGCCCCCACTGCGCGGTGTAGGCGCGGAAGCCGACCGCCCAGAAGGTGGTCTGCGCGGCGGTGAAGCGCCGTCCGGACATCGGGTCGTACCCGCTGGGCACCGCGTTGTGCTGGAAGGAGTCGGCCTGCACCCAGTACTCGC
>NZ_BAAALF010000131.1:0-24003 GCF_039528135.1 Kitasatospora nipponensis
GCACGAAGCGGTCCACGCACCGGATCTCGGTGGGCGCCAGCACCTCGCGGCCGTCCACCGGCGGCGCGATGCCCGCCTGACTCAGCCAGCCCTCGGCCGGATGGCCCTGCGGCGGGCGCACCACGCCCGAGGTGCCGGCCAGCAGTTCGGCCAGCACCGGCGCGACGCCGCGGCCCACCGGGGTCAGCAGGCCGATGCCGGTGACCACCGCGGCCGGCGCCACGAACCGCGCGCTCATCGGACACCGGCCTCGGCCAGGTGCTTCTCGCGCAGCAGCACCTTGCGGACCTTGCCGGTCGGGCCCAGCGGCAGCGAGCCGCCCTCCACCACCAGCACCTCGCGCACCACCGCGGCGACGGCCGGCTCGAGCGCGGCCCGCACCTGAGCGGTCCGCTCGCGGTCCGGGTCGGCCCCGGCGGCCAGTTGCAGCAGCACGTCGGCCACCACCCGCTCGCCGTCCCGGAAGGCCACCACCGTGCAGTCCGCGACGTCGGGACAGGCGGCCAGCACCCGCTCCTCGGACATCGCCGTGTAGAGCCGCCGGCCCTCGCCCAGCTCCACCGAGTCCACCGCCCGGTCGACGTGGTAGTAGTAGCCCTCCTCGTCGCGGTGCACCAGGTCCCCGGTGAGGAAGTACCCGCGCACCCGGGTGCGGTGGGTGGTCACCGAGTCGTTCCAGTACCCCAGCGCCAGCGTCGGTGACCTGGTCCCCAGCTCCCCGACCTCGCCCGGGCCCAGCTCGGTGCCGTCCGGGCCGAGCACCGCGCAGTCGACGAAGGCGTGCGGGCGGCCCACGCAGCGCCCGTAGCGGGTGGAGTCGGGGGTGTGGCTGATGAAGAAGTGCGAGTGGCCCATCTCGGTGGAGCCCAGGCCGTCGACGAAGACCGAACCCGGCTCGCGGACCCGGCCGGCCCGGGTCGCCCGCTCGCGCGAACCCCGCGCCACCAGCCGGCGGATGTGCGCCTCGTGCGCGCAGTCGCCGGTGTTCCACCACAGTGCCACCGAGTCGAGTTGACGTTGCGTCAGGTCGATCCGGGCGAGCTCGGCCCAGGTGGCGGCGAAGCCGAACACCCCGCGCGGGCGCCAGCGTTCCACCGCGTCCAGGACCTGCGGGCCGTCCTGGCGCGACAGCAGCAGGATCTCGGCGCCGGAGCTGAGCGCGAGGTTGAGCGCGATCAGGGTGGCGGCGTGCGGGGCGGGCAGTGCGCTGAGCATCCGCTCGGAGCCCTGCGGGCGCGGCAGGGCCAGCCGGTAGCGGATCGCGGCGTACAGGCTGTCGTGCGAGTGGACGACCGCCTTGGGCAGGCCGGTGGTGCCCGAGGAGTGGGTGATCGCCACCGGGTCGCCCGACCAGTGCGGGTAGGGGTCCGGCGCCCGGTTCGGGTCGCCGTCGGCCAGCTCGGCGACCCGGCCGATCCGCGGGGTGCCGGTGGGGTGGTCGGCCAGCGCCGTGCGGTGCTCGGGGTCGACCAGCACGCCGGCCGCGCCGAGCCGGGCGATGTAGCGGGCCGCGCGCTCGCCGGCCAGCAGCGGGTTGACCAGCGCCGGGATCGCGCCGAGCCGGGCCAGGGCGAGGAAGCCCAGCACGTGGTCGGCGGCCGCCGAGGCGTAGACGACCACCGGGTCGCGCGGCCGGATCCCGCGCTCGTGCAGCGCGGCGGCCCGCACCCGCACCGCGTGGTCCAGCTGGCGCAGCGTCAGCGGCTGCCAGGCGGGGTGCGCGTCCACGGCGGTGTCGAAGGTGAGCAGCGGCTCGTCCAGGCCCAGGCCCAGCCGCATCCGCGCGGTGAGGACGTTGCCCGCGCCCACCGACGGATCGCCGGCCAGCTGCGCTCGGATACTGCGGATACTCATGCTTCCCGGCTCCTTCGAGGACGACGGTGGACAGGCGACGGCGGACAGGGGTGACCGACGGGCGGCTGGCCCCCCGACGGCGGCGGCCCGGTGGTCGTGACGCGTGATGTGTGAGGCGTGCTGCGCGTGGGTGCGGAGTACGCGTGGGTGCGCGGCCGGCTCAGGCCGGGCCGGGCAGCAGCGCGCCGGCGCGGTCCCGCTCGCCGGGCTGCTCGGCCTGCTCGGCGGTGATCAGCAGCACCAGGTCGGCGTCACCGTCGGCCAGCAGCAGCGCCGCCTCGGCCAGCCCCGCCGGCGACGAGCCGGGCACCGGCTCCAGCACCGGTCCCAGCGGTGGGCCCAGCACCGCGCCCAGCGCCAGCACCGGCCCGGTCAACCCCCAGCGGGCGGCGACGTGGCCGAGCACGGCGTTCGGGTTGGACTGGAAGAAGAGCAGCGGCGGCACCCGGCGCCCCGCGGCCACCGCCTCCTCGATCGCCCGCGCGGTCCCGAGGTCCCCGCTCGCGCTCACCAGCAGCACCGCCACCCGTGGGCTGCCGGCCACCGGCGGCTCCCCGTACCAGGCGCGCAGGCAGCGCTCGGCGCACTCGACGACCAGCGGGTTGAAGCTGGAGACCACGAAGCCGGCGATCCGCGGGAGTTCACCGTCCTCCGGCTCGGGCCAGCGGGCCCGGGCCAGCACCTGCAGGGCCGGGCCACTCATGGCGCACCGACCAGCAGGGCCGTGTTGGCGCCGCCGAAGGCGCAGTTGACGCTCAGCGCGTAGCGGGACCGCAGCGGTCGCGGCGCGCCGTGCACGGCCTTGGTCGAGCTGACCGGCACCGGCACGAGCCGGGCGGCCGACCGCACGCCCAGGCCGGTGAGCAGCGCCGGCTCGGCGGACCTGAGCGATCCCGTCATGGCCGCGCGGCCCCTGCGCCGCTACCGCTGCTCTCCCGCAACGCTTCTGACGGATAATCAGCCTGCGAGTCCGACTCTCCGAGCACCTCGCCCAGCACCCGCACGACGTCGTCCACCGTGCGCACGGCGTCCAGCCGCTCGTCGGAGAGCCGGATCTCGCGCCCGTAGCGCTGCTCGGCCTCGGAGATCAGCCAGGTCAGCTCCAGCGAGCCGACCAGCTCGTCCACCGCCTGGGGCGCGCGGTCCCCGTAGGCGGCCAGCATCTCCAGGACTTCCTGCCGGGTCACCGGCGGCTGAGCGGTCATGCCGCGCCGCCGGCGACGCCGGCCGATCCGCTCGCCACGGCCACCGCCTCCCCCGCGCCGGCGGCGCCGGCGGGGGCCCCGGCGGCGCTCAGGCGGCCGGCCACCTCGGCGGTGAACTCGTCGATGGTCATCAGGGCGGTGCTCTCCATGTCGTCCAGGTCGAAGCGCACCCCGAACTCCTCCTCGACCTGGACCGCGAGGTCGGCCAGCGCGAGCGACTCCAGGTCCAGCCCCGCCGGACCGAGGTCGGTGTCCCCCGTGACCTCGGAGACGTCGTAGTTCATCTCGGTGAGCGCGGCCAGCACGAAGCCACGGATCCGGTCCTGCATGTTCTTCTCCTCATGGGGTCGTGACGCGCCGTGGACAGCGCGAACCCGCGACCGGCGGGGGCCGGTGCGGCGAGGGTCGCGCGGCACAGCGGGGGAAGGCGGCCGGGTGGGGTCCCGCCCGGCGCGGGTCAACTCGACTGCGGTGAGCACACCGTGGCGCGACCGGTGTCAGCCGCCGGCGGCCGCCGCCCGCAGTCGGGCGGGGTCGCGCAGCACCTTGCCGGTGGCGGTGCGCGGCAGCGCGGTCAGCAGGCCGATCCGGCGCGGCAGCTTGTAGCCGGCCATCTCCGCGGCCAGCCGCTCGCGCAGCTGTTCACCGGTGCTGCCGTCCGCGGCCGCCGCGTAGGCCTCGATCGCACCGTCGGCGAAGACCACCACCGCCTCACTGATGCCGGGCAGGTCCGCCAGGGCCTGCTCGACCTCGGTGAGGTCGACCTTCAGCCCGCCGATCGAGATCTGCGAGTCACGGCGCCCCAGCACCGTGACCCGTCCGGTCCGCTCCTCCAGCGTCCCCGCGTCGCGGGTGTGCAGCAGGCCCTGGGACCAGCGCGCCGGGTCGCTGTCGCCCAGGTAGGGCGAGGCGTCCTGACGCAGGTGCAACTCACCGTCGCGCACCAGGATTTCGGTGCCCGCCACCGGTTCCAGGGCCGGGTGCAGCCGGCCGGTGAGATCGGTGGCGATGACGCCGCGTTCGGTCATCCCGTACATCGTGCCGAGCGGCACGCCGAACCGGGTGGTGAACGCGTCGGGCACCCCGGGGCGGACCAGCTCGCCGGCCACCACCATCCGCACCAGGTTCGGGACCGGTGGCGGATCGGCCAGTCGGGCCAGCAGTTCGGCGTGGAACGGCACTCCGAGCAGGGTGGTGGGTGCCGCACGGGCGGCGACCGCGGCCAGGATGCCGTGCGGGGTGGCCCGCTGTGGCACCACCAGTTCGATCCCGGCGTGCAGGCCGTGCAGCAACCCGCCGACCAGGCCCAGGACATGGACCATCGAGGCGAGCAGCACCACCCGCTCACCGGTCGCCGGGAAGTCGGCCAGCGCCTGGTAGCAGCCGAGTTCGCGGACCAGGTCGTCCGAGGTGCGGGCGATCACCTTGGACGGTCCGGTCGAGCCCGAGCTCAGCTGGATCAGGACGTGGTCGGTGGCGGCCGGCAGCCCGCCGGGCTGCGGTCGGATCACCGGCACGGCGGCGTGGTCGGTCTCGACCAGCAGTTGCGGAGCGAGCCGCCGCACCGCCCGCTCGATCTCGGCCGGCGCCAACCGGTGGTCCAGGAGGCTCACCTGGGCACCGGAGCGCCAGGCCGCGAGCAGCGTGACGACGTAGTCGAGCGAGGGCGGCATCCGCAGTGCGACGGTGCCGCCGGGTAGCAGGCCGGCCGCGGCGAGCTGCCGCTGCCGGTCCCCCACCGAGGAGCGCAGGGTCCCGCGGTCCACCGGCGCTCCGAAGTGCAGAGCGGGAGCGGCCGGGTCGCCGGAGAGCAGGTAGTAGTCGACCCAGCCTTCCGGCACTGCGGAATGCAGGGTTTCTGGAACGGGATTACCGGTCAACGCCACTCCACGAAACTGGCAGTCACTGCTGGCAATCGGTTGACTTCTAGTGGAGCAATTCCCCGTGGTCACCGACCCTGGCACAGGAATTTCACCGGGTCAAGGTCTATACCAATAGGTCGAGACCACCTACGCTGCCGCCGGGACCGGCCGCTCGGCCGGCCGGAAGGGAGCCGCTGGCGGTGGAACCGCTGAATCTGGACGAACTGGAAGGTCTCGCCCGCGCCCGCCTGCCGGCCGATATCTGGGACTTCATCCAGGGCGGCGCGGGCGGCGAGTGGACGCTGGCCGCGGCGGCCGCGCAGTACCGGCGGCACGTGCTGCGACCACGGGTTCTGGTGGACGTCTCGCGCTGCGACACCACGGTTCACCTGCTCGGCGACGAGCTCGCCGCACCGATCGGCGTGGCACCGATGGCCTACCACCAACTCGCGCATCCGGAAGGCGAGTCGGCAACCGCCCGAGCGGCCGGCGCGGCCGGCGCACTCTTCGTGGTGAGCATCTTCGCCGGCCGCACGCTGGAGGAGATCGCCGCCGCGGCCACCGGCCCGCTCTGGCTCCAGCTGTACTGGCTGCGCCGGCGCGAATTCCTGGCGGAACTGGCCGAACGGGCCGAACGGGCCGGATACCGCGCCCTCGTATTGACCGTGGACGCGCCAAAAGTCGCCCGGCGCCTGCGCGACATCCGCAATTCCTTCGCGCTCCCGTCTGACGTGAACGCGGTCAATCTCGACCCCGCGCTGACCGCCACCGCCCACCGCCGAACCGCCGGCGGCTCGGGCATCGAGGCACACTCGCGCGAGCAGTTCGACGCCACCATCGGCTGGGCCGACCTGGCCTGGCTGCGCGAGCGCAGCGCGCTGCCGCTGGTCCTCAAGGGCGTGCTCACCGCCGAGGACGCGGCGCTGGCCGTGGCGCACGGCGTGGACGCGCTGGTGGTCTCCAACCACGGCGGGCGCCAGCTGGACGGCGCGATCCCCGCCCTGGCCGCGCTGCCCGAGGTGGTCGCCGCGGTGCCCGACGGCTTTCCGGTGCTGCTGGACGGCGGCGTGCGCCGCGGCACCGACGTCCTCACCGCGCTCGCGCTCGGCGCGCGGGCCGTGCTGGTCGGCCGGCCGGTGCTCTGGGGCCTGGCGCACGCCGGCGCGGCCGGTGTCGGCACCGTCCTGGACCTGCTGCGCACCGAGCTGACCGAGGCCATGGTGCTGGCCGGCCGCCCCACCCTCGCCCACCTCGACCCCACCGCGCTGGCCCCCTGGCCGCGCGGCGGACCGTGATCCGATCGAAGGAGACGCCACCGTGGCAGCTGAGCCGTCGTTCCCGGGCTGGAACTGGGAGGATCCCGAGGGCCTCTCGGCTCGAATGGAGGAATTCACCGGCACCATCGCCCGCTGCACCCGTATCGAGACGGTCGCCGAGCGGCTGCCGCGAACGGCGGACGAACTGTCCGCCATCGGTGTCACCGGCATTGAATTCGCCGCATTCACCACCCGCCATCCGAACGGAATAGGAACCGACCTGGTCGGCGTGCACAACGAGACCACCGAAACGGAATTCGGACCGCTCTACCGCATAGACGACCAGAGCCTCTACACCCGCCTCGACATATCCCGGCCGCTGCCTTTCGCGGACCGGAGCGTCGACTGGGTGTACGCCGAGCACCTGATCGAGCACATCGCGCTGCCCGTCGCCGTCGGCTGGCTGACCGAGGTCCGGCGGATCCTGCGCCCCGGCGGACTGCTCCGGCTCACCACCCCTGACCTGGCCCGCTATCTGGAGGGCTACCTCGACGAGCGGGACTCCTTCTTCAAGCGGCACCGCCGCCGGCTGCGGATGATGCGGGTCGGACCGCCGATGCCGGAACGCAAGGCGTTCATGCTGAACCAGATCTTCTACCACTACGGCCACCGCTGGATCTACGACGAAGCCGAACTGCGCCACGTGCTGGGCCGGGCCGGATTCGCCGCCGAATCCATCGAGCGCCGGGCATTCCAGCAGGGCGCCCGGGCCGATATCGCGGACCTCGACACGGTGTTCCGCAGCGACGAGACGATCTACCTGGAGGCGGTCAACACCCCGCCGGGAGAAACTGACGGCCAGTCATTCGATTTCCCCGCCGGGGACAACTCCGTCACCGGCCGGGAGGTCTGATGCCGCTTCACCCCCAACTGCGGGCGCTGCGCGAGCGCCGCGCGGCGGCCGGCACCCCGCCGCTCTACACCCTCTCGCTGGAGCAGGCCCGCGCGGCCGACCTGGCCGACCTGCGCGCCGCCGGCGGCGAGCCGGAACCGGTCGCCGACGTCCGCACGTTCGAGATCCCGGGCCCTGGTGGGCCGCTGCCGCTGCGGCTCTACCGGCCCACCGTGCCCGCCGGCCCGCAGGCAGGCCCGCAGCCGGAGCGGGGTCCGGCCGCTCCCGTCCTGGTCTACCTCTTCGGCGGTGGCTGGACGCTGGGCTGTCTGGACACCGGCGACGCGATCTGCCGCGCGCTGACCAACGCGGCCGGCTGCGCCACTCTGGCGGTCGGCTACCGGCTGGCGCCCGAACACCCCTTCCCGGCCGCTCTGGAGGACTGCTACGCGGCTGTCGGCTGGCTCGCCGAACACGCCGCGGAACTGGGGCTGGACCCCGCCCGGGTGGCGATCGGCGGCGACAGTGCGGGCGGCAACCTGGCCGCGGCCACCACCCTGCTCTGTCGCGGGCGCGGCGGCCCCGCGCTCCGCCACCAGCTGCTGGTCTACCCCAACACCGACTACCGCCCCGAGGGCGCGCGGGCGACCGCCGACGAGGACCCGCTGCTCTTCAACCAGCACTCCGTGCAGTGGTACTGGCGGCACTACCTGGCCGACGAGGAGCACGGCAGCCACCCGCTGGCCTCACCGCTGCGCGCCGAGGACCTCAGCGGGCTGCCTGCGGCCACCGTGATCACCGCCGAGTTCGACCCGCTGCGCGAGGAGGGCGAGGCGTACGCCGAGCGGCTGCGGGAGGCCGGCGTGCCGGTCGCGGCGCGGCGCTACGAGGGCATGGCGCACGGCTTCTTCGCGATGGCGGGCGTGCTGGACGACGGCCGGGCGGCCCAGCGGTACGCCGCCGCCGCGCTGCGCGCGGCCTTCGCCGGGGACGGCGCGGGGGACGGCTCCGGGGACGGCTCCGGCGACGTTCCTGGCGCGGCGGGCGACGCGGCGGGGCGCTGACCGGCCGCCGGCACGCCGAAGGGGTCCCGCGCACCTGGCGCGGGACCCGGCCCCTCCCCGTTCAACAGCACGGCTGTTGCGGGTTGTCGGCGCCAACTGCCGCCGGCGGACGGGGCGGGCGTCGACTCCGCCACCGCACAGGGGCGGTGAGCGGCGTCAGGCCCCGTCCAGCGAACGGCCCGTGCGGGCCAGGAACACGTCGTCCAGGCTCGGCCGTTGCAGCCGCACCTGCGCCGGTTGGACACCGACCGCGGCGAGTTCGCGCAGCACCTGCGGGATCGCGGCGGCACCGTCGTCCACGTAGAGCCGCAACCCGCCGCGCTCGTCCGGCTCCAGCCGTCGCAGGAACGGCAGCCCGGTCAGGGCGGGGGCGGCCCGTTCGGCGGCCCCCGCTCCCTCGCCGGGGCCGTCGGGGGTGGCGAAGTCGATGGTCAGCACGTCCCCGGAGATCTCCCGCTTGAGGTCCTCCGGCGTTCCCTCGGCGACGAGTTCGCCGTGGTCGACGATGGCGATCCGGTCGCAGAGCGCGTCCGCCTCGTCCAGGTAGTGGGTGGTGAGGACGACGGTCATGCCGCGCTCGCGCAGCCGGCGCACCTCCGCCCAGACCTGGCTGCGGCTCTGCGGGTCCAGGCCCACCGTCGGCTCGTCCAGGAAGAGCACCTTGGGGCGGTGGATCACCCCGAGGGCGAGGTCGACGCGCCGGCGCTGGCCGCCGGAGTAGGTCTGGCAGGTCCGGTCGGCGAACCCGGTCAGGTCGAAGGCGCCGAGCGCGGCCTCGGCCAGCTCGCGCGCCTGGGCCTTGCCGACCCCGTACATCCGGGCCTGCATGACCAGTTCCTCGCGACCGGTGGCGCCGTCGGTGGTGCCGCCGCCCTGCGAGACGTAGCCGATCCGGCGCCGGACCTCCCCCGGCTCGGTGCGCAGGTCGGCGCCGACGACGGTGGCGTCGCCGCCGTCGGGGCGGATCAGGGTGGCCAGCATGCGCATCGTGGTGGTCTTGCCGGCGCCGTTGGGTCCCAGGAGGCCGAAGATCTCGCCCTCCTCGACGTTCAGGTCGAGGCCGCGGACCGCGTCCACCGTGGTGCTCTGGCGGCCCTGCCGGGACTGGTAGGACTTGCGCAGCCCCTTGGTCACGATCAAACCGGGACTCCCGTTCGAAATCGGGTCGGTGGGAGGAGGAGGCATCGGGCGGGCACGCCGGGACTGTCGGACAGGCCCCGGGCGCGCACGGCCGTGGCCGGCGCGGCCGCTCGGCCGCTCGGCCCGCGATGCGGTACTTCGGGCCACCCTAGGGGGTCGACCGGCCCGGAAACAATGGTCTGGACCATGAACCGCCGTGCGGGTGACGCCCGGTCACCCGCACCACCCGCTCCGCCCGGTCACCCGCTCGGCCCGCTCGGCCCGCTCGGCCACAAACCGTCGTCAGCGCCGCGCCACGGTCAGCCGCTCGATCCGGTCGGCCGCCGCACGGGCGCCGCCGTCCGCCACGAACGCCTGCCGGACCCGCTCGGCCGCCACCCGGTAGCCGGGCTCCTCCAGCACCGCGGTGATCGCCTCGCGCAGCTCACCGGGGCCGGCGGTGGCGAAGTCGACCTGGCGCCCGGCCCCCGCCGCGACCACCTGCCGGGCGGCGATCGGCTGGTCGTGCCGGATCGGCGCCAGCACCAGCGGCACGCCGTGCGCGAGCGCCTCGCAGAGCGTGTTCATCCCCGCGTGGCAGAGCACCGCGCCGAGCCCGGCCCGCTCCAGCAGCTCCAGCATCGGGACCCGGGGCACCCCGAGCACGTGGTCGGGCAGCGCGGCGAGCACCTCGGGGGTCGCCACCACCACGCCCTGCACCCGGTCCGCCAGCGGGCGCAGCGCCTCGGCCGCCCTGGCGTGGAAGTCGCCCGCCACGTCCGCGGCCAGCGTGCCCAGGGTGACCAGCACCGGACGCCGGTCCGGGTCGAGCCGCTCCCAGGGGAAGGCCGGCGGCGTCGGGCGCGCGGCCAGCAGCGGCCCCACCAGCGCGTAGTGCGCGGGGAAGGGCTGCTCGCCGGTGAGCGCGCGGCTGGTGAAGGCCAGCAGCAGGTCCGGCGAGAACCGCGGGTCGGTGTACTCGGCGACCGGAAGGCCCGCCTGGCGCCACAGCGCCCGCAGCAGTTCCTCCAGCGAGGCCTCCAGGTCGGGGGTTTCGCGCAGCGGGCGGCCGATCTCCAGCGCGGAGGGGGCCAGGCTCGCCCAGGTCACGCCGTGCCGGTGCGCCACCAGCGCACCGGCCGGGGCGTGCTGGTCGACCAGCACCAGATCCGGCCGCCAGGAGCGGACCGCCGAGTCCAGCGCCTTGATGGTGAACCGGGCGTAGGGCACCACGAAGCCCTGCCAGAGCGAGCGGATCGCGGCCTCGCCGCCACCGCCCTGCTCGCGGAAGAGCCGGATGCCGGTGGGGTGCACCAGCGCGTCGGGGCCGAGCATCGGACGCAGCGTCGGTTCGGGGCCGACCCAGGCGACTTGGTGACCGCGGGCGCGCAGCTCGGCGGCCAGGGCGAGGGTCGGATGGACGTGGCCGGCCAGCGGCGGGACCACGATCAGGCAGCGCAGGGAGCGCGCGCCGTCAGGGACGGATGTCACGGGGGCCTCCGGGAGGCGGGCGGGGCCGGCGGGTGCTTGTGCTGTCCGCGGGGCGGGGGAATACTAGCCCGGGTGACCGCACTGGCGGCAGTCGCCGTCCATCTTCCCCCCGAGTCCGTGCCGGTCGAACACGTCGGTGAACGCCTCGGGTTGAGCCCTCGTCAGATCACACTCCTGCGCCGTTTCAACGGCCTCGACCAGGTGCGCCTGGACCCGGCGGGCAGCCTGCTCGACCTCCTGGTCCCGGCCGTGGCCAACCTCGCCGAGCTCTCCGGCCGCGAGCACGACGTCCGGTACGTGCTGCACGCCCGCAGCATGCCCGTCGGCGTGCCCTACCCCGCCAATCCCCTGCACGAGCTGCTGGACCGCTTCGGTCTGCGGCACGCACGTGCGTTCACCGTCACCCACCACGCCTGCGCGGCCTCGCTGCAGGCCGTCGACCTGGCCGGCCGGCTGCTCGCCGCCGATCCGGACCCCGACGCGCTCGCGCTGGTGGTGGCCGGCGAGAAGACCTTCACCCGCGACGCCCAACTGGTGCCGGAGGCGGCCGTCTTCGCGGAGGGCGCGGCCGCCTGCCTGGTGCGGGCCGGCGACGGACCCGACCGGGTGCTCTCCTACGCCAGCAAGCAGCTCGGCGAGTTCGACGGCCGTCTCGCCGAGGACCAGGAACTGACCGCCCGTTACCAGCGGGCCTACCCGCAGGCGATGGTCGAGGTCATGACGGCGGCGCTGGAGCGGGCCGGCGAGAGCTGGGAGTCGCTGGTCCTGGTCCTGCCGCACAACGTCAACCGGATCTCCTGGCAGCGGCTCTGCAGGGCCACCGGCTTCCCGCTGGAGAAGGTGGTACTGGACAATGTGCGTTCCGTGGGGCACAGTTTCGCCGCGGACGCGTTCATCAATCTGCACACCGCCCTCAGCGGCGGTCTGCTCCGGTCGGGCGACCGGTACCTGATCGCGGCCTCCGGCCTCGGTGCCACCTTCTCGGCGATGGTCCTCGAACACTGACCTGCCGGCACTCTGCCCGACCCCCCGCCTCCCCGGCCGGCCGGCCGCCTCCTCGCCGCCGGCTTCCAATCCTCTTTCCTGGGACGGACCGTGACGGACCCTGCCATCCATTCCATCGACGCCGAGCTGCGCGCCCGCGTGCTGATCGGCATCGGCCAGCTGCTCCCCCGGGTGCTCAAGCGCGAGGTCCCGGTGCCGGCCGAGAACGCCTGCCTCTTCGACGACCTCGGCCTGACCTCCGCCAGCACCCTGGAGCTGATCCTGGAGCTGGAGGAGAACCTCGACCTCCAGATCGACGTGGAGGAGATCGACCAGGAGGACCTGCGCTCGGTCGCCTCGCTCGCCGACTTCGTGGCCGGCCACACGGTCACCGAGGACTGAGGCCGTGCACGTCGCCGGCCCCGGCTCCGCGCGGTGGCGCCACGGTCCCACCGGTGGAGCCCCGCTGCGGCTGGCGCGGGCGCTGGGACTGGAGCCCGACGGCCACTCGCCGGCCGCGCTCGATCCGGACCTGCGGGTCTTCCTCTCCGACCTGGTCCGCCCCTACGGGCTGGACCTGGACGAGGAGGCACTGCGCGCCGGACGCGGGCACGCCTACGCGGAGTTGGGCGAGGCGCTGATCCGGCGGCTGGTCGCGCCGCACGAGCCGGTCGACCTGCTGATCCAGGTCTTCGCCGCACCCGACGTGCAGCCGGGCCGGGCGGCCTCGGTCTACCTGAGCAGCGTCTGCCCGGGGCAGCCGCTGGCCTTCGCGCTCGGCGACCAGGGCGCGGCCGGCACTTTCAGCGCGCTGCGGATCGCGGGCGAGTACCTGCGCTCGGGTGACTGCCGGCGGGCGCTGGTGCTGGTGGCCGAGCAGGCCGAGCTGTACTACCCGCGCCCGCCGACGGCTCCCTGGCCGGACCGGCACGCGGTGGTCGGGCTGCTCTGCGAGGCGGGAACGAGGGACGACCCCGGTGCGACGGCCCCGCCCGAGCCAGAGGCCAGGTTCCGGGACCACCCGGACGTGCCGCCCGAGCGGGTGGCGGGGTTGCTCACCACCGAACTGGCCGAGCTCGCCGAGCCGGCCGAGCCGGCCGGGCCGACCGGGCCGACCGGGCCGGTGCTGCTGCTCGGACCGGGCCTGGCCGGCGTCCCGGCGCCGCCGTTCGCCGAGGTGCACCGCACCCGCGCGGGCAGTCCCTACACCGGGCTCTGGGCCAAGCTGGCCCGCGGACTGCCGCGCTGGCAGCGGCAGCGCCGGTCGGTGCTGCTGGCCGACTACGACGCCCCGCTGCGCTATCTGAGCCTCGCCTCCTGGGCGCTGGCCCCGTGCCCGCAGGATGCCGCCCTGAAAACCGCATGGCCGTTCGTGCGGGATGTCCATCGGTCACCCGACTCCCGCGCACCCGCCGACCCGTACCTGGTGATGGATCAATGAACCACGACGCCACCCCTGCCCCGACCACCGACCCCTTCGACGCGCCCGAGCCACCCGAGGTACCCGATGCGGGCGACGCCTCCGGGCCGCCCCGCCCGTCCGGCGGACTCGTCCAGCGCTTCACCGTCCGCTACCGGGCCGCCGGTTCGGGCTCCGGGCCGCTGACGCTGGGCCAGGACAACATGATCCGTTGCGTGTTGCACGACGAGCCGGCGCACATGACCAAGCAGGCCCTGTGGCCGGTCCCGGACGGCACCGACCTGCGCGCCGCGCTCGCCGCGCTGCGCACCCTCGCCGAGCGGCACGCCGCCCTGCGGACGGTCTTCCCCGGCGACCACTTCGAACGCCAGGAGGAGCGCGCGCAGGGCGAGTTCGCCGTCGCCGTGGTCCCGGCCGGGCCGGGCGAGGACCACACCGCCCTGGACGCGCTGCTCCGCCTCCCCCTCGGCGCCGACCCGCTGGACAGCACCCTGGCCGACCCGACCGCCGAGGACCTGCCCTGCGAGGACCCGGCCGAGGACCCGGCCGCCCCGAACCCGGGCTCCCTCGACCGCACGGATCCCGATCTCGACGCCCTCGGACAGGAGTTGGGTAGGCGGGGCCGCTACCGTGCCTTCGACCTGGCCACCGACTTCCCGCTGCGGCTGACCCTGCTCACGGTCGCGGGGCAGCCGGTGCGCCTGGTGGTGGTGATCTGCCACGCCCACCTGGACGGCACCGCCACCGCCCTGCTCTTCGACGAGTGGCTGGCGCTCGCGGCCGGCCGGGAGCTGCCCCCGCCGGCGGGGCCCACCCCGCTGGAGATCGCGGCCGCCGAGGGCTCGAAGACCGGCCGCCGCAAGGCGAGCGCCTCGCTGCGGCACTGGGAGCGCATCCTGCGGACCCGCCCACTGGCGATCTTCGCCGACGACCGCGTCACCCGCTCGGACGCCCAACTGCCCACGCTGATCGTGCGGTCCACCGGCGCGGCGGCCGACCTGGCCCGCGCCTCGCAGCGCACCGGGGCCGGCCCCTCCACCCTGCTGCTCGCCTGCTACGCCGCGCTGGTCGCCCACATCAGCGGCCAGCACGCGCTGGTCATCGCCGCGCTCAGCGCCAACCGGCACCGCCAGGCGCTGGCTCCCCACATCGGCACGCTGGCCCAGGACGCCCTGGTGGCGCTGGACGCGGACTCGGCGGACCTGGACGACCTGATCCGACGCACCCAGGCCGCCGCACTGGCCGGTTACTGGCACAGCACCTTCGACGCCGAGCAGGTCTGGCGCATCATCGACGACACCGCGCACCTGCGCGGCGTGCGCTACGCCCGGCACATGGTGGTCAACGACCTCAGCGCCACCGTCCCCTCCGCCGCCCTGGAGGCCGTCCGACTCCCGCTGGGCGACCCGGAGTTGAGCTGGCTGCCGGCCGAGAACAACCCGACCCGGATCATGCTGAACATCTGGCGGGTGATCGGCTGCCTGGACCTGACCCTGCACGCCGACCCGCAGTTGCTGCCCGCCGCCGACACCGAACGCTTCGCCCGCGCCCTGCTGCGACTGATCGCGCTGGCCGCCGAGGGTCCGGTGCCGCTGGCCGACCTGGAGCAGCTCACCGGGCTCACCCCCGGGCGCCGGGACCGGCCCGGCTGGCGCCTGGTCGACGGCTGCTGGATCGAACTGCCCGCCGTGCAGGCACTGGTGGCGCGGGCCCTGGACCGCGCGTGCGAGATCACCCTGGTCGACCAGCGGCTGGTGGCCTGGATCGCCACCGGCGGCCGCCCGCTCACCGCCGGACAGGCGCACGCCGCCGTGCTCGCCGCCCTCCCCGGCCACGACACCGCGATGGCGCCGCACCACTACCTGATCCAGGACGGCGGGCAGACCGTCAGCGAGGGCTCCGGCCGGTCCGCCGACACCACCGACTGGCAGGCCCTGCTCGGCTGACCCGCTCTGCCGACCCGCTCGGCTGGCCTCGCACCGCAGGGCACCACCGGCGGGGGATCCCGGCACCCTCAGGCGACGATCCGGTAGGACGTCGACGCGGAGAGCCGCGACTCCTTGCCGGTGACCGTCACCCGGATCGTCGGCAGCGACGAGTCGAGGACCTTCAGGTCGTGGACGAACCGGCCGTCGTCCTCGGCCTGGATGGTGGTCGACTGGTGCACATCACTGTCGTACTCCAGGATGAGCAGCTCGTCCGGCAGGAAGCCCGACCCGGTGATCCGGCAGGCCAACCCGTTGCGGGCCGTCTGGCACGCGGTCACGGCCACCGGCCCCTTGGCCACCCGCGGCTTCGTGGGAGTCACCGGGCTCGACACCGGCGGATCCGGCTTCACCTTCGGCTTGACGACGCTCTGGCCCGCACTCGGCGGCGGCCCCTGGGGCACCGAGCCGTTGCCGGGATCGCCGGGGACCGAACAGGAGACACCGGTCAGCCCCAGCGTCACCACCAGTACGACCACCGCGAACCGTGTGCGTCTCGGCATGACATCCCCTCCCGCGGACCTGCCGCCGCCGGGCAGCGCGGCAGGGTCCATCGTTCCACCGCGCGGCCTGCCGGGCCAGCGATTCGGCGACAGTGGTCCCACCCATCTTCCTTGCCAGAAAGGTGAGTTGGGATCCATGGCACCCTCAGGCGGCCACCCTCAGGCGGCCACCCGCCCCGCCGCCACCGGCCGGTCGGCCTTGAGCACCGTGCGGGTCACCCGCTCGGCGATCGCCGCCACCAGCGCCCGCGGGCGGCGCGGCGCCAGGTGCGCCCCGGCCAGGTTGCTCAGGCCAGGGGTGACGTAGGCCCGGTCACGGTCCAGCGCGCGCAGCACGGTCCGCACCACCACCGCGGGGTCGGCCATCCGCCCGGTGACCGCCGCCCGCCGGGTGCCGATGACCTCGAAGAAGCCGGTCTCCACCGGCCCCGGGCAGACCGCCATCACCCGCACGCCCCGGCGCCGGTACTCCTGGCGCAGCGCCAGGCTGAACCCGAGCACGAAGGTCTTGGACGCGCCGTAGACCGAGAAGTACGGCGCGGGCTGGAAGGCGGCCGTCGAGGCCACGTTGACCACCGCGCCGCCGCCACGGGCCAGCATGCCGGGCAGCACCTGGTGGGCCAGGTCGACGGGGGCGACGACGTTGACCATCAGCTGTTCGCGGTCGCGGTCGGCGTCGTTCTCCTCGAACCGTCCGCAGGTGCCGAAGCCGGCGTTGTTGACCAGCAGGTCCACGTCCAGCCGCTGCTCCGCCAGCCACCGCCCGATCCGCCCGGCGGCCTCCGGCTCGGCGAGGTCCTGCACCAGCACGTGCGCGGCCACACTGTGTTCGGCCCGCAGCCGCTCGGCCAGCGCCTCCAGTCGGTCGCGCGAGCGGGCGACCAGGACCAGGTCGTGGCCGCGCGCCGCCAGCTGGCGGGCGAACTCCACCCCGAGGCCCGACGAGGCCCCCGTGACGAGAGCGGTGCTGTTCATGGCTGTCTCCCCTTACTGCGCGCCTGACCCGCCGATTCGGTCATCAACTAGAACATGACAGTAGCAGTTATCGAGATAACTGCAACATGCATGACGCAGTTCCTGGGCGAGCCGCATCGCCGCTGTATCGTGCGGAGGGCAGCGAAGCAGGAGCGGCAGCAGAACGGCGCGGTAGCACGGACCGCGGAGCCGCGCAGGATCGAGGAGACGCGATGAGCGGGACCGCCGAACGACCCCTGCGGGCGGACGCCGAACGCAGCGTCCGCGCGATCCTGGAGGCGGCCGAACGGGTCCTCGCCCGGGATCCGGCCGCCTCGATGGAGCAGATCGCCGAGGCCTCGGGGCTCGCACGCACCACCGTGCACCGCCGCTTCGCCAGCCGGCAGGCGCTGCTCGACGCACTGGCCGCCTCAGCCGTCGAGCAGCTCGCCCGGGCCATCGAGGACAGCAACCCCGAGACCGCGCCGCCACTGGTCGTGCTGCACCGGGCCACCGCCAACGTGCTGCGGCTCAAGAACGCCTGGAGCTTCGCACTCGGTCAGCACCCCGACGACGACAGCCCGGCCGCCGCCACCTGGCAGGCGATCGGCGAACGCTGCACCTCGCTCCTGGTGCGGGCCCGCGACGAGGGCCTGATCGACCCGGACGCCGACCTGGACTGGGTCCGCCGGGTCTACTACGCCCTGCTCGGCGAAGCCGCCCACGGCGCCGCCGGCCACAACGCGCCCGGGCTGCCGCCCACGCCTGCCGACGCCGCCGACGACCCCGACACCCTCGCCGCCCGGATCGTCGACACCCTCCTGTACGGCGCCGCCCCCCGCTCCCGGCGCGCGAGCTGAGGCTCACACCCCGTCAGCCACGCGGGCGGGGCGCGTCGATCCGCCTCGGAGCCGCCGCGGGACCGGCAACGGGGGCCGTCACCGCTCATCGGCGCCTTCCCCCGTGCACATCCGGCGCCGCGCGGGACGACCCCCGCCCGCGATCGACTATCGACTCCCGGCAACCTGGCGGCTAGGCTTTTTCGCGAGCATGCAAAAGCTCCAGGGCCGAACGGCCACGGACCTTGCTGGGATGCCTCGTTGATACGAATCCGCATGACCACCGACGACCTCGAGCGGCTACGGGTCGCCGACGTACCCGATTTCGGATACGAACTCGCCCTGGGTGGCCGGCACTTGGCCTCCGGCGCGGCAGACCGCCGGCTCTCCGCGTGGCGCCACGAGGTGGCCCGCGGCTGGCACCCGCAGCACAGCAGGCTGTTCGACCTCTACACGGACCGCTACCTGCCGGCCTTCTTCGACGAGGCCGCCCGTCCCGCACCGGCACCGATCGACCCCGCGTCCCCACCCGCGGTCGCCCACCTGCGGGACCTGGCCCGATCCAGCGCCCTGACACCCTTCACGCGGGGACTGGCCGAGGGCCACACACGAGCGGCCGACGCCCTGGACCGGATCCTCACCAGCCTGCGGACCACCGCCCTGGACCCCTACCGACGACGCATCACCTCACAGGTCGCCACCGCCGCCGCCGAAGCGCTGACCCACGCCACCCTCGGCGGCCCCGACGGCCTGCTCCGCTCGATCCATCCATCCGTCGGCTGGGACGGTCGTCACCTGCGCCTGAACACGCTCGTCGACTCCCTGGACTCCCTGGAGGGACGGCCCTTGATCTTCCAGCCCTCGGCACTGGCCACCCGGATCACCTTCAACCCGCTCGTCGACGAGGTGATCGTGAGTTACCCCGCAGCCGCGACCCCCCTCACCCGGGACCCCGAACTCCACGTGCCGCCCCGAGCCCTGCAGTGCCTGCTGGGCGCGACCAGGGCGGCGGCGCTGGTCGCCGTGGTCAGAACACCGGCGATGACCACCGGCCGGCTCGCGGCGACCCTGGGCGTCTCCCCCGCGGCCGCATCACGGCACGCCTCCGTCCTGCGCGACGCCGGTCTGCTCACCACCACCCGCAACGGCCAGACGGTCCACCACCACCCCACCCGCCTGGGCCTGGACCTCGCCCACAGCTCGCCCCCGGACGGTTAGAGCGTTCTTGCGGATCCCGCCCTCGCCCCGGGACGTCGGCCGGTCCGACGTCCCGTGCCGCCGAACGGGGATTCACTCGCCGCGGATGCGGGCGTGCAGGTGCATGTCGTGCCGGCCGTCGTCGTGCACGGCGGCGCTGCGTTTGGTGCCCTCCAGGCGGTACCCGGACTTGGTGGCCACCCGGCAGGAAGCGTGGTTGCGCGTCGAGTGGTCCACCTGCAGACGGTGGAAGCCGATCTCGTCCAGGGCCCAGGCACTGAGCGCCGACAGGGCGCGGGTGGCGACACCGGCGCCGCGGGCGGCGGGAAGGACCCAGTAGCCGGCGCCGGCGACGCCGTCGTCGAAGTTCAGGCCGCTCAGCGCGATCCGGCCGAGCACCTGGTCGCCGTCGCGGGTGACGGCCCAGTGGCCGCCCTTCTCCCGTTGCCAGTCCTGGCGGTAGGTGGCGAACCATTCCCGGACCTGGGTCTCGGTGGAGGGGCGGCGGGTGTGCCAGCGGCGGGTCTCCTCGTCCTGGTAGGCGGCGAGGAACGCCGGGGCGTCGGCCGGCTCCCACGGTCGGAGCAGCAGGTTCCCGCCGGCCGGCAGCACGGGTTGCGGGGAGCCGGCCAGGAGGCCGGCGGCGATGACGGGTGGCGTCGACAGGGCGCGGGTCATGGACCATGATCGTCCGACGACGACCGCACGCGTCAAGGGCGCAGACGCACCGCTACGCCCCACCAGTGGCGCCGGCGGAGGGCGGGGGCAGTTGTCCCAGCCGGAGGTTCGCGTAGACCGTGTCCGGCGAGGTGCGGTCCACGCGGTGGGCCAGGTCCTCGAAGTAGCGCATGGGTGTGCGCTGGTGCTCGCTGCGCTCCAGATAGACGAACGGCGCGAGGACGGTCCACGCCCGCAGGAGGCTACGACCGTAGGCACCGATGATGAGCTTCTCGTCGACGACACCGTGTGCGACCAGCTTGCCGAGATCGTCGAAGAACAGCGCGACCCGGCGCACATGCGCCTTGTGCGGCTCGGCGAAGGCCAGGTAGGACATGGGTTGGGGGTAGTCGTCGCGGAGGCGGTACAGCACGTACTCGATGGCCTCCGCGTACGCCGGGTCCCGGCTCTCACTGAAGCCACTGAGGATCATCGCAAGGATGTTGGCGCTCTGTGCCGATCGCAACTGGCGCAGGGCCAGGAGGCCGGATACCGCCAATGCCATGATGGAGACGATCAGGGACACCACGTTGATCAGCATGGGCGGGCTCCGCACTCGGACGGGACGGATCGTCCAGTCTGATCATCTGCCTGATGGGCCGTCAAGAGTACCCACCCGTAGCCGGTCGCCCGCCCGCCGTCACCTCACTCGGTCACCGGGGCCGTCGGGCCCGGCAGGGTGCACAGGGCGATCAGGGCGGCGGCCGCCGCGAGGGCCGCGACCAGCCAGAAGTCCAGCTGGACCGGCCGCAGCGCGGCCGCCACCCGGGCCACCACCATCGCCTGCGCGCTCAGCGCGCCGCCCGAGGGGGGCCGCACCGCCGCGTGGGTCTGGGCGTAGACGAACAGCCCGCTCGCCATCGTGACGCCGATCGCCTGGCCCAGCTGCCGGGAGGAGTTGAGGCCGGTCGGCCGCGCGCCGCTGCCGCCGTCGGCGAAGGCCACCGGCAGCGCGACGACGCCGGCGCCGAAGGCCACCAGCAGCAGCGCGGGCAGCAGGTCGGTGGCGTAGGAGGCGCCGGCGCCGACGGTCGCCAGCCGGGCCAGGCCCAGCGCGCAGAGCGCGGCCGCGCCGGCCGCCACCGCCCGCAGGCCCAGCCGCCGTGCCAGCGCCGGCAGCAGCAGCGCGGAGAGCAGCACCGTCAGGGCGACCGGCAGCAGGGCGCGGGCGGTGGCGATCGGGCTCAGGCCGTCCACCAGTTGCAGCCGGATGGTGAGCGGAAAGGCCAGTCCGAAGAAGCCGGCCGCCAGCAGCGCCACCACGCAGTACGCGCCGAGCCGGGCCCGCTCGTGGAAGAGGCGGGCCAGTGGGGGCGGGGCCCAGGCGGCGGCGCCGAGCCGGGCCGCGAGCATCGGCACGGTACTCAGCGCGGCGGTGACCGCGATCACCACGGCCGGCTGCCAGTGCACCTGGGAGAGCAGCGCCGAGGCCCGGGTGAGCAGGACCAGGCCCGTCGCGTACAGCACCGCCCGGCCCAGCCCCGCCCTCGATCGGCCGGTGGACTCGGCCAGCGCGCCGGTGCCCAGCAGCAGGGCCCCGGCCACCAGGGCGTCGGCGTAGAGCGGCCACTTCCAGTCGCCGAGCTCCACCAGGTTGGCGCTCAGGAACAGCGCCACCGCCGCCGCGCCGGCGGCCACCGCGAAGTAGGCGACCAGCGCGCGGTTGCGCTCGCGCCCGCGGCGGAAGCTGGTGTCGATCAGCGCCAGGCCGCCGGCGGTGGCCAGCGCGGCGCCGGCTCCCTGGGTGGCCCGGGCGCCGATCAGCACGAGCGCGCTGCCGGCCGTGGCGGCGAGCACCGCCCCCAGGCCGAAGACCAGCAGTCCCAGCCGCAGCACCAGCCGCCGTCCGAAGGCCAGGCCCAGCGCGCCGGCCAGCACCGGCAGCGCGCCGAAGCAGATCCGGTAGGCGCTGTACAGGGTGTCGAGGTCACCGCTCGACATCCGCAGGTCCCGTTGCACCTCCGGTAGGCCCACGTTCACCCCGGCGACATCGAAGCCGAGCAGCAACGGCACGGCGACCAGCACCACGATCGCCCCGGTGTGGCCCAACGCCACCGGCGCGTCGGCGACTTCGCCACTTCTCCCGCCGACCGCGCGGGTGTTCCCCAGCTCGCTGCTCATCCGCTCCCCCGTTGGTCCCCGATGCCCCCGCGACGCCGCGACGGTCGGCCGATCCTGGCGCGCGGCGGCGAACACCGGCAAGGCGCGCGTGCGGACTGTGACCGACCCGGCACCCGGCCGGCACCTGGCCGGCATCCGGACAGCACCCAGCCGGCATCCGGACACGGAACCGCCCCCGCCGCATCACCGCCGGTCACCGGGGTCGCGGCCAACGCCTTTCCCAGGACCGGACACTGACCGTTCATGAGTAGGCTACGCTTCCGCCTGTCGTCGCACCGGGAAGATCCGTTCGACTTTCGCCTCCCCGTGCGCACGACCCGATGTCAGGTACCTGCCCTCCGGAGGCCGCCCGCCCGCACCCCGCAGCCGCGCCGAACAGCGCCCGAGCCGGCCTCCCTCCCCTCCCCGGCCCCCGCTGTCCCGTGCGCGGCCGCCGCGCCACACCGACGGCTCGCCGCTCGCGCCCGTCCGCTCCCTGATCCTGAGCAAGACCGCACCCAAGGCCCTGTGATGACTGACCGTCAGCTCCACCTCGCGCCTCCGCGCGCCGCGCGCACACCCCGTCCCCGCAGCGGGGACCGGTCGAAGGGCCTGGCCGGATGAGGATCACCCGCAAGCTCACCCTGCTCGCCACCGTCCCGCTGATCGCGGTACTCGCCTTCGCGGCGCTGGCGCTGCACACCGCCGCCGGCCAGGCGCTGGCCGCCGCCCGGCTGCGGGCCCTGGCCTCGCTCGGCGGGCAGGCCGGCCAGCTGACCCACCAGGTGCAGAACGAGCCCGCCGCCGTCCTGCTCGCCGGCCCCGCCGGCGCGGACCGCACCAACGCCTACCTCGAGCAGACCCGCGCCACCGACGCGAGCGCCCAGCAGTTCCGGATCCTGCGCGGACGGGTCCGGCGGATGTCCGGCGACACCGACCAGCTGCTCTCCACCGTGGACGACGCGCTGGCCCAACTGCCCGCGCTGCGGCGCCAGGTGCAGTCCGGACCGACCGCCGAGCTGTCCGCGGTCACCTTCCAGTACCGGATCCTGGTGGCCGACCTGCTGGCCTACCGCGGCGACGTCGCCGAGGCCGGGCAGGCCGGCGCCGGCGTCTCGGACCGGATCGACAGTGCGGTGGCCCTCGCGCGCGCCGAGGAGTACGCCAGCCAGGAGGAGCTGGCGGTGCTGCGGGCGCGCGCGGCCGGCGGTCTGACCCCCGCCGCGCAGGACGCCATCGCCGCCACCCGGGCCGGCTACGCCGAGGCGGTGCTGGACTTCGACCGCACCGCCACTCCGGCCTGGCAGGCCTGGCTGGACCAGAACCTCACCGGCGACGGCGTGGTCGACGCCCGCCGGATGGAGGACGCGGTGGCCCGCTCCCGCCCCGGTGACCAGCTGCCCGACCCGGCGGTGTGGACCGCGGCGATGGACCAGCGGGTCGACCGGATCCAGCAGGTGGAACAGCGGATCGACAGCGCGATCCTCGCGGACGTCACCGAGGTCCGCGACCGGCAGCGGAAGCTGACGCTCGGCGAGGCCCTGGCGGTGCTGCTCACGGTCGGCGCCGTGGTGCTGCTCGCGGTGCGGATGGGACGTCCGATGATCCGCGAGCTGCGCCGGCTGCGCGACGCCGCGCACGCGGTGGCGCACGAACGGCTGCCCGCCGTCGTCGAGGCGCTGACCGCCCGCGGCGCGCTCGGCGCCGCGACCCCGCAGGAGTTCGCCGCCGCCGCGGGCGACCCGGTGCGGGTCAGCGGCCGCGACGAGATCGCCGAGGTCGGCGCGGCCTTCAACACGGTCAGCCGGGAGGCGGTGCGGATCGCCGCCGAGCAGGCCGCGCTGCGCGACCGGCTCGGCACCGTCCTGGTCGGCCTGGCCCGCCGCGGCGAGCGGCTGACCGGCGCGCTGATCAAGGCGCTGGACAGCGCCGAGGCCCAGGAGCAGGACCCGGCCCGGCTGGAGCGGCTCTTCGCCCTCGACCACCTGGCCAGCCGGATGGGCCGCAACAACCACAGCCTGCTGGTGCTGGGCGGCGAGGCCTCGGCCCGGGTGCGGGGCCGCCACGCGCCGGTCGAGGACGTGCTGCGGGCGGCGATCGGGCAGATCGAGCGCTACACCCGGGTGGATCTCGGGGTGCTGGACCCGGGCGTGCTGATCGACCCCAAGGCGGTGGACCACCTGGTGCACCTCTTCGCCGAACTGCTCGACAACGCGACCGCCTTCTCGCCGCCCGGGAACCGGGTCACCGTGGAGGCCCGGCTGCTGGCCGACCGGGTCGCCGTGCTGGTCTGCGACCAGGGGCTCGGGCTGCCGGCCGACCAGTGGGAGCCGGTCAACGCCCGGCTGGCCGTGCCGCCGCCGCTGGAGGTCATCGGGGTCCGCGCGATGGGCCTGGCCGTGGTCGGGCAGCTCGCCTCCTGGTACGGCGTGCGGGTCGAACTGCGCCCGCGTCCGGACGGCGGCACGATCGCCGAGGTCACCCTGCCGGCCACCGTCTTCACCACGGCCGCGGCCGAGCCGCCGACCGGCCCGCCGGCCCCGGCCACCCCCGGCACCCCC
>NZ_BAAALF010000132.1:0-5836 GCF_039528135.1 Kitasatospora nipponensis
TGCGACCTCTGGGTTATGAGCCCAGCGAGCTACCGAGCTGCTCCACCCCGCGTCGTTGTGTCCAAACCATAGCACGATCACCGGGGCCCCTGCGCACACCACCGGTCCGGCGGCGTGCGCAGAGGCCCAGCTCAACGGCTATCCGCTGGTACCCGGCAGCGGCGAGGCGGTCGAGGTCGGACTCGCACTCGCGCTCGGCGGCGGGCCGGCCGGGCCGCCCCCAGCCGGCCGACACCTTCCAGCACACGGGTGAGCCGATCTCGCCCGCGGCCACCGGCTACACCAGCGACGGGCTGGCGCGGAACACCGGCGTGCAGATCGATCCGTCGGGCAACGTCTGGCTGACCAACAACTGGCAGACGGTGCCGTTGCAGAGCAATCCCGGTGGACACGAACTCGTGGTCTTCGTTGGCCTCGCCGCCCCGGTCCGCGCCCCGTTGATCGGTGCGCCGCAGCGGCCGTGACCGCGAGGGCGGGCGGGGGAGGGCGGGTGCGCCGGCGCGCAGGAGGAGCGGCGGGGTGGCGGTGGCCGGTGCCTGAGTGGACCGCCGCTACGCCCGCCGCTCTCGTTACCGGGTCGGTGCGCTCAGCACTGGGGCCGGCGGCCGTGGTTGGCCTTGTGCTTGGTGCGTGCCTTCTTCTTGCGGCGCCGCTTCGATGACATGGCTGCTCCTCTCGCGGAAAAGCTCCGGTCGCCCCCTGTTCCAACGTCGCACATCCGGGCGGCGGTGGCGCGTCGGTCCGCCGGGCCCGGCTCCGGACGCCCGTAGCCTGGGGCCCATGGCCGGCTTCGAGTTGTCCCGTACCGCGCGGTTGCCCGCTGACGAGGCCTGGCGCAGGTTGACCGACTGGCCCAGGCACTCCGCGAACGTGCCGTTCACCCGGGTAGGGCCGGTGGCCGGGACGGCGCAGGGGCTGGGCGGCGTCGTGGTCGCCCGCACGAGCCTGCTCGGGCTGGGGTTCGACGACCCGATGGAGATCGTGCTCTGGCAGCCGCCGGGCGCTGCCGCCGGTCCCGGGCCCGGTGGTCCTGGCCCCGACCCCGACGCCGGGTCCGGGTCCGGGGCCGTCGGCCGTTGCCGGTTGGAGAAGCGCGGCACCGTGGTGCGGGGCTGGGCCGAGATCCTGGTCGTTCCCCAAGGGCAGGGCAGCCGGGTCACCTGGCGCGAGGAGGTGTTCTGCCGCGGGGTGCCGCGCGCCGCCGACCCCCTCCTGGCGGCGGCCGGGCGCCGGATGTTCGGCCGGGTCCTCGACGCCCTGCTCGCGCCGTAGTGCCGGCTGAGGTCGCCGGCTGTCTACTCCGGCGCCGGCCCACTGCATCCGCATGCGCACCACCCTTGCTGCGACAGGGGCGTTACCAGTACGGTTCCGGGCCTGACATCATCGAGGGCATGATCGAACGACTCATCGCAGCGTGTGACGGAGCCGCCAAGGGCAACCCCGGGCCGGCGGCCTGGGCCTTCGTGGTCGCGGACGCCACCGGGGCGCCGCAGCGCTGGCAGGCCGGTGCCCTCGGCCACAGCACCAACAACATCGGCGAGCTCACGGCGCTGGAGCGGCTGCTGGAGGCGACGGACGCCGCCGCGGCGCTGGAGGTCCGCCTCGACAGCACCTACACCCGCGACGCGGTGACGAAGTGGCTGGTGGGGTGGAAGCGCAACGGCTGGAAGACCGCGGCCGGCAAGCCGGTGGCCAACCAGGAGCTGATCCAGCGCATCGACGCGCTCCTGGAGGGCCGGGACGTCACCTTCGTCTACGTCCCGGCCCACCAGGTGAACGGGGATCCGCTCAACGCGATCGCCGACAAGGCCGCCAGCGACGCCGCCCGTACCCAGCAGGACGCCGGTGGCACCGCGGCCGATCTGCCGGTACCGGATCCGGTCCCGGCCTCCACGCCGCGCAGCAGCCGCCCCGCCACCTCGTCCGGGAAGAAGGCGGGCTCCTCGGGTGGCACGCGGACGCTGTCCGCCAAGTTCCCCGGGACCTGCCCGTGCAGCCGCTCCTACGCCAAGGGCGACCCGATCACCAAGGTCGGCGCGAGCTGGGGCCACCCCCAGTGCGCGGCCGCCCAGGCCTGACGAGCAGCAGTTCGCGCCCGGCCCGCCGCCCGGCCCGCCGCCCGCGTCCACACCCCCGCCCGGGTGGCGGGTGGCGGGCGGTCCGGACTACGCGTCCGTGAAGGTCTCCAGCCATCGCAGGTGGCCCTCGACCACGGCGAGCGTGCGCCGCTCGCCGTCCGGGGCGCGCAGCCGCAGCGCCGCGCCGTGGCGGGTGGGCGCGGGCCGGGGGTCCGGATCGGGGGCGTCCTCGACGGAGATCCACCAGAGCGGGCCGGTCTCGCCGAGCGAGGCGATGGCGGCGTCGAAGGCGTCCAGCCGGTGGGCGGGGACGTGCATGCGGGTGGCGGAGTGGAAGACGACCCTGGGTTCGCCCGCCGGCAGGGCTCCGGCGAGCCGGGGGAGGACGTCGATGGCGTCGCCGGCCTGGATCGGGGGCGGGTCCGTCGCGGTCAGTTCGAGGGCGGCGGCCAGCAGGGCCCGCTGGTCGTGGTTCTCCGGCCAGACCAGGGCCTCGAGCCAGCCGCGCGCGTCGGGGTCCCGGACGTCGATCGGGTTCAGGTCCACACCCCGCACGCTGGCGAGGTCCGGCAGGACGTCGAGGTCGGGCAGCGGACCGGTGCCGTGGTGCTCGGTGACGAGCTGGACCGGTGAGGCCGGATCGCCGAAGGTCCGGTCGCCCACGGTGTAGCCGTAGCGGTCGAAGCGCAGGTTCAGTCCGGCGCTGGCCCCTACCTCGATCAGGTGAACCGGGGCGGCGACCTCGGCCGCGATGCTGCTCAGACCGAAGCGCAGGCCCACGGCGCGCTGGACCTGGTTGGTCTGGACGAGCCGGGTGCTGATCACCTCGGTCAGCGCCTGCTCGTGCTCCGCGCAGAAGGCGATCAGCGCGGCGCCGGCCTCCTGCCCGGGGGCGGCCTGCCGCCCTTCGCCGACGAGGGAGGGGTAGAACGCGGCCAGCGGGTGCCGGGTGCCGGTCAGCAGCAGGTGGTGGACCGCGGCGAAGAACAGGAACGTGGGGTACTGGCCGGGGCGGCCCCGGCCGGCGAGCTCGAGCAGCCGGTCCTCGCCCGCCACGGTGCGGCTCAGCGCGCGGTAGAGCGGCGAGGAGGTGAACTCGCGCGGGTCGGTGAAGGCCTGCCGCAGCCGCTGCCGTGCCGCCTCCCGATCGGTGCCGATGATCTTGTCTGACATGTCCCGACCGTAGCGATGCGGCGGTCCGGGCAACGCTGTTCCCGGCAAGTGTGAGTCGGATCATAGGACCCGCTCCTGGGCCCGGAACGCCGGGCCGGCCACCGGAAATTCGGTTGCCGAGGCCTCGGAGGGCTGCTCGACTCTCCCTGACACTTCATCGAACCGGGAGTCGCGTCACGCGTCCGACGCCCATGTCCCGCCCACCGCGCCGCACGGACCCGAACGAGGAAGGGACGGCCCGACCATGGCCATGAAGGGCTACGACCCGATGGACAGTTTCCGCCAGGACACGGCGGACCGCTACGACGATCACCTGCGTGGCGACGAGGCGGCGACGGTGGCCTTCCTGCGCGAGCGGGCGGCGGGCGGCGCGGTGCTGGAACTCGCCGTCGGCACCGGGCGGATCGCCCTGCCGCTGGCCGCGAGCGGCGTGCGCGTCGACGGGGTGGACCTGTCGCCGGAGATGGTCGGCCGGCTGCGCGCGAAACCCGGCGGCGACGATCTCACCGTGGTGATGGGCGACTTCGCCGAGGTACCGGTCGAGGGCAGCTACCGGCTGGTCTACCTGGTGTACAACACGCTCTTCAACCTGCTGACCCAGGACGATCAGGTCCGCTGCTTCCAGAACGTCGCCGAGCACCTCGACGAGGACGGGGAGTTCGTCGTGGAGGCGTTCGTTCCCGGCTACCTGCACCGGCTGCGGGACGACCAGTACGTCGACGCCGAACACATCGCGGTGGGCCGGGTCACCCTCGACGTCGGGCGCCACGATCCGGTGCGGCAGGTTCTCGACGAGAGCCATGTGGTGCTGTCGCCGCAGGGCACGAGCGTCTTCCCGATCGTCTGCCGCTACGCCTGGCCCAGCGAACTGGACCTGATGGCCCGCATCGCCGGCCTGCGCCTCCGGGAGCGGTGGTCCGGCTGGGAGCGCGAGCCGTTCACCGCGACCAGTCGGAACTGCGTCTCCGTGTACGGACGTTGACCCCGTGACCCCGTGACCCCGAGGGTCGGCCTCAGGCTCCCGGCAGGCCGGTCCGTGCGCGGACGTGCGAACGCCCCCGCTGCGGGCGGAGGCGTTCGCTGGTGTGGCGGTGGGGTCTACCACCAGCGGTACGAGGAGTACCAGCTCTTGGAGTGGTGCGAGGAGTGCGTGCCGCTCGTGCCCGTGGTGGGGGTGGACGGCTTGGCCGGAGCGGGCGCAGGGGTGGGCGTCGCCGTGCTGGTGGGCGCGGTGACGGCCGGCGGCGTGCTGCTGGCCGTGCCCTCGATCTTGTCGTAGCGCAGCGGCGTGTAGGAGCTGGTGGGCCAGCCCGCCAGCGAGCTGGCGTTGAGGTCGCCCTGGTACTGGTTGGTCAGGACGCGCGAGTTCTGCTCGGCGTAGTAGTTGAACGTCCCGGCCGACTGGTCGATCCAGTTGCCGAACAGGATGACGTGCTCGGCGGTGTAGTCGAGCGCGTCACCCGGCTGGAGCTGGGTGGCGGCGATCTGGGTGGAGACCCCCGGCAGCGTCTGGGTGACCAGGCTGTCGGACAGGTGCCAGGCCATCGACACGAAGCCGGAGCAATCCTCGCGGTAGCTGCCGTTGCTGTCGGTGTGGTTGGCACCCTGGTTGTAGGGCACGCCCTGACTGACCCAGCTCTGGGCCCGCTGGATGACCTCGTCGCGCGAGATGCTGCCGTCGGTGGAGGAGGCGGCGTGTGCCGGGACGCTGATGAGGAGGGAAGCGGCGCCGGCGCCGAAGAGGCCGATGGCCCAGCGGCGCAGGTGGGGGCGGTTCGAGGACATGGGGGTCTCCAGGGAAGGGGGAGAGGGGGAGATCAGCCGAGCCGGTTGGCGACCGCGGTGAGCAGGTCGCCGTCCGATCGGGTGCTGTAGGGGGCGGCGGAGGTGCCGGCCCATTCGTCGAAGTGGACGACGGCGAGGGTCTTGCCGTGCTGGACGGCGAAGAGGTGGTCGGTCTGCGGGCCGGCCGCGGACAGGCCCTGCACCCCGGTCCACTGACGCGACCAGGCGGTGCCCTGGTCGGTCGTGGCGGTCTGGCTGACCTGGGCGTCGGCGGAGACCTGCGCCTTGGTCTGCACGGCGCGGGACTGCGTCTGGCAGCTGCCCATCTGGGTCAGCAGCGACTGGTAGGCGGTGTGCGCGGCCGCATCGTCGGCGAAGCCGAACACGTCCTGCTCGGCCGGCGTCTGGTAGGCGCCGACGTAGCCCAGCTGCTGCCACGAGACCGCGCCGGTGACGGAGGCGCACTCGTTGACCTGGACCGCCCGCGTCACCGCCACGGTGCGCGGCGCGGCGAGCGGCTTCCACTGCTCGACCGCGTTCGCGGGCAGCTCGGCCGCCGAGAGCAGGGCCACCGTGGCCGCTCCCGAGGTCGAGGCCGACGCTGATGCCGACCCCGGTGCCGAGGGCGCCGCGGGGGCAGCCGGTGCCGACCCCGATGCTGATCCCGACGCCGCCCCCGAGGCCGTCGGTACGGGCGCGGCCGCGGCCGTGCCCGCCGCGACGGCGGCCGGGTGCTGCGCGCCGCCACCGCAGGCGGTGAGCAGGACAAGTCGGAGGCCAAGCGGTCTTAGGAAGACAAG
>NZ_BAAALF010000132.1:5915-23548 GCF_039528135.1 Kitasatospora nipponensis
ATCGGGTCTTCCTGGTGGGGTAGCCGGACCGCGAGGCGGGTACGGGTGACTCTGGGCACGGCGGTGCCAGGGGGTTGGCGCTCGCCGAAGGCCCTCGACCGCGGACCGCGGGCGGGTGCCCGCCGGGCCGCAGGACCGTCCTGGCACGGTGCGCCGTGGTTGCCCCTGTGGGTGGGGACCGGGTGCGGTGCCAGGTGAGGAACCGGTTGAATGCCGGGATTCTTGCCCGATCGTTCGAGTACTGTCAATCTCCGGCCGGGCCTCGGCAGTGTGTTCAGAAGCACTGTCCGGAAGGGGCCCCGGAGAAGGTAACTTGGGTCGGTCGCGCCTCGATCCGGCTCCACCTGTGGCTCTCGCCACGGAGGCCTCGCACCGCGCCGGGCCCGTCCTGGCCGAGCGGCCGTCGCGCCCCCGGGTCGGTCCGGCGGGCTCCATCGTCCGAGTCCGGGCGGATGAGGGCCGGGCTGCCGGTGCCCGCGGGTCGCCCGCATCTGACCAGCTGTGAGAGGCCGTCAACTGCCGCTCGACGAGGGACCGTCAGCTGTCCGCGAATCCGCTCGCGGGTCCCGGGACCCCACGGCTACGGTGCGGGGATGGCTGATCATCGCTTCATCGACGTCGCAGGGGTCCGGCTCGCCTACCAGGTCTCGGGTCCGCCGGACGCCCCGCCGCTGGTGCTGCTACCCGCGCTGGGCGAGGGCGCCCCGGACTGGGACGTGGTGGCGCCCGCCTTCGCCGCCCACCGGCGGGTGTACGCGCTCGAGCTGCGGGGTCACGGCGGCAGCGACTGGCCGGGCCACTACTCGCTGGAGCTCATGCGGACCGACGTGCTCGGCTTCCTGGACGCGCTGGCCCTCGACCGCGTGGACCTGATCGGCCACTCGATGGGCGGAGTGGTGGCCTACCTCGTCGCCCAGGAGCAGCCGCACCGGGTGAACCGGCTCGTCCTGGAGGACGTCCCGGTCCCCCGTCCCCGGGAGCCGACCTCCCCGACCCGGCCGGACGGGGAGCTGGCCTTCGACTGGGAGATGGTGCCGGCGATCAGGACGCAGCTGGACGCGCCCGACCCGGCCTGGCTCGAACGGCTGGGCAGGATCACCGCGCCGACCCTCGTCGTGGCCGGTGGTCCGGGCAGCCACATCTCCCAGGACGGCATCGCCGAGCTGGCCCGTCGCATTCCGGATGGGCGCGTGGTCACCGTTCCGGCCGGTCACCTGATCCACGACGCCGAACCGGAGGCGTTCACGGCGGCGACGCTGTCGTTCCTGCTCGCCTGAGCCGGGCGCCCGGGCGCCGTGCTATCCCATGGGCTGCGCGGGCCGGCGCCGGACGCCGTGCTAGGGTCATCGTCGCTTGGTGGAATGCGCGAAAAAACTCGCTCCTGAATGGTGTTTCTGAGCGGCGCCCGTGCGGTGTTCGTTCCTCCTCGAGGAACCCGGTGCTTCCTTCGTGATCGTGAACGAAGGCAGAGGACTGTGCTTTTTCCGTACCGTGTGATCATCGTTGGCGCTGGACTGGGCGGGCTCGCACTCGCCCACGGCCTGCGCGGCCAGGGCGTCGACGTGGCCGTCTACGAACGTGACGCCCACCCCGACGCCCGCCCGCAGGGCTACCGCATCCAGCTCGACGAACCCGGCCTGACCGGCCTGCGGCGCTGCCTGCCCGCCCCGCTCTTCCGGCTCTGCCTGGCGACCGCCGGCGCGCCGCCCGCGCGGGTGTCGGTCCGCAACCGCCGCCTGGAGGTCCTGGCGGACCGGGCCGCGGGCGGCGGCAGCCCCGAGACGGCCGGCGGCTCCGGTGCGGCTGGTGGTTCCGGCGGTCCCGGCGGGGCAGCGGGCCCGTACGCGTTCAACCGCCCGACCCTGCGTCAGATCATGCTCAGCGGGCTCACCGGGCACGTGCACTACGGCGCGCGGCTGGTGGACTACCGGCACGAGGCGGACGGTCGGGTCACCGCGCGCTTCGCCGACGGCCGCAGCGCGACCGGTGACCTGCTGGTCGGCGCGGACGGTGTCCACTCCGCCGTACGCCGGCTGCTGCTGCCCGGCGCCCGGGTCGAGGACGCCGGCCTGCGGCTGGTCTACGGCCGGATACCGCTCGACGCGAGGAGCCGGGCGGGCCTGCCCGACTGGGTCTTCGAGAGCATCTTCACCGTGATCACCGGCGGCCCGGGCCACCCGCACCTGGGCGTGGGCCCGGTGGAGCTCGGCGCCCGGCCCGAGCACGCGGGTCTGGCGCAGCGCCCGCCCGCGGCGCTCTCCCCGGTCGGCGACTACCTCGCCTGCATGGTCGGAGCCCCGGCCGACCACCCCGCGATGCCGGCCTTCGAGGAACTGCGCGAGCTCACGCCCGCGGCGCTGCGCGACCTGGCCCTGCGGGTGCTGGGTGAGGACTGGCACGAGGACGTGCACCGCCTGCTGGCCCGTTGGGACACCCACTCGCTCTTCCCACTGCGGATCTCCACCGCCACCCCGGTGCCGGCCTGGGAGTCCGGTCCGGTCACCCTGATCGGCGACGCGATCCACGCGATGAGCCCGGTGTTGGCGATGGGCGCCAACACCGCCGTCCGCGACGCCGGCGAACTCACCCGCGCGCTCGGCGGCGCGGGCGACGCCCCCGACCCCGCCGGCCCGCTGGTGGCGGCGGTCCGCGCCTACGAGGGCCGGATGAGGGAGTACGCCTTCGCGATCGTGGCCGACTCCCGCCGGACCGGTCAGCGGCGGGTCGGCCAGCGCGAGCGGCCGCGGCCGCTACCGCGGTGACGGCCGGGCTCGCGATGAGCCCGGCCGGCTGCGGCTGCGGCTGCGGCTGCGGTGGCGGTGATCGGCGGGATGGCAAACGGCGGCAAACGGCGGCAAACGGCGGCACCCCCACCACCGGCCCGCCGGTGACTCGTTGGACGGACCGTGGCAGAGGAAGCCGGGCGCGAGCCCGTGGCGGTGCTGTGGGCGTTCGTGGTGCGCGAGGCGCCCCAGGGGCCGCCGATCGCCGAGATGTTCGTGGAGATCGAGGAGCGGCGCTACGCCGAGCTGCTGGAGGACGCCCTCGTCAGCGGCTTCGCGCTGGCCACCGGTGAGCCGCCCCCGACCAGCGCGGCCGTGCTGGTGCGCGAGGGGCGACTGGCCGAGCTGGCGCTGGCGGGCGGGCACCGCGGCTGGGCCACGGCGCAGCCGCCCTCGCTCTCCGGGGAGTGGCTGGCCGCGGCCGCGGACCGGCGGCTCGTCGTGGTCGTCCTGCTCCCACCCGGCACCATGGCGCGCGCCGCCGAACCACCGGCGCCGGACCACGCGGCGTCGGGTGTCGCCGCCGACGCTTTCATGAGCGCGGTGGAGGCGGCGCGGTCGGTGGGCCGGCTGTTCCACGGCACGGCGCGGGTGGTGGGGGAGACCTGAGCCGAGCGGGAGATCCCCGGCCCGGTGGCGGGGCCCGCGAGGGCCGGGACGGCCTCACTCCCAGGGCCAGGCGGCCTCCCGGCCGGACTCCAGCAACGGGATCAGCCGGAAGGCGGCGTCGCTCAGCCCGCCGAAGGTGTGCCGGTGCGGTCCGGCGGGGGTGTGACCGGCGGCGTACCCGGCCAGGTTCCAGGTGTAGACGGGGACGTCCCGCGGCACGGCGGCGAACGGGTCGCGGCTCGTCGTCCAGCGCGCCTGTTCGTCGGTGACCACCACCACCCGGTCGTGCCGGCGGTAGTTCCGGGTGACCGCGGCGGCGGTCTCGGTGCCGCCCAGGTCGTGGAACCGCTCCAGGACCCGTAGGACGGACTCGCCGGGGGCCGCCTCGACCGGTCGGCTCCCGGTGCCGAACTCGACGAGGTCGGCCTGCTCGGCCCGCAGCGCCAGGGCGGTGCCGAAGATGGCGGCGGAGTCGGCCCGGTTGAGCTCACTCCTGGCGCTGGGCGTGTCGAACATCGAGCCCGAGCGGTCCACCAGCACCAGGGTCCGGCCGGCCAGCGCCGGCACGTTGCCGAGCGAGTGTCCCAGCGCCGTCTCCAGCGCCCGCTCCCACCGTGGCGCCGGAGCGTTGCGGCAGGCGGCCAGGTAGCGGAACGGGAACTGCCGGGAGCGGGCCACCTCGGCCGGGTCCGCGATCCGGGCGGCCACCACGGCGGCCGTCTCGTCGCTGACGCCCGCCTGGTCGAAGTTGCGCAGGTTGCGCAGCAGCGCCATCGGCCCCATCGAGGGGATCACGGCCTCCCAGACCGCGCCGTCCAGGGGTCCCTGCAGCCAGCCCGCCAGGGCCTCCCAGGTCATCGCGGCCTCGGCCAGGCGCTCGGCCCCACCCGGTCCGGTGACCAGCGCGTGCCGCCGCTCGACCGGAACGGAGAGCAGCGTGTGATGGGCGTCCAGGAACCGTTCGCCGTCCGGCGGCAGGGCGCGTTCGGGGCGGTGGCGGCGGTCCAGCGCGTAGCGGAACAGCCCGCCCTGCCACGGCCGGTCCGCGGCCGGCGCCGGATGGGTCAGCTCCAGGACGTCGCCGAACCGGTAGGCGCGGCCGGGGGTGTCGTACTTCAGCAGCGCCCGACCGGTGTAGAGCCGGCGGGCGGCGTCGGCGATCCCGCGCTTGACCGGCTGCGGCAGCCGGCGCCCGTACCGGGGCACCCAGTACTCCAGCAACTCGCCCGGCTCGTCGGCGCGTTGGAGGACGGCGTCGATGACCTGCCGGGACAGGCCCGGGGCCCCGGCGTCCAGCCGGGCCCGGGTGAACTCGGCCGCGCCCACCAGGGCCGCCGTGCGCAGCTGCCCCTCGGTGCGCAGCCAGCGCAGCAGGCCCGACGTCCACTGCGGTGCGTCGACGGCGAGTTGGCGGACCAGGCGGACGAAGCGCTCGTCACGGGAGGTGGCGCTCTCGTAGTAGCTCTGCTGACCGACCAGATGGGTGACGGCGAGCAGGAAGAGTTCGGACTTCGGCTCCCGGACGTAGCCGGCCCCGCCCTGGTGGTTGGTCACCCACGGCACCGGGACGGCCGGCTGGGGCCGGCCCCGGGTGGGCGGGGGAGTCCATCGTCCGTGGAGGGAGAGCGGAGAGGTCGCCCCGCCTGCGGTCAGGCCCGGTACCTCGGCCTGGATCTCTGCCCTGGCCTCGGCCTTGGCCCGCCCGCGGTTGAACTGGGTCATGCAGAGGTCCCCCTGGTGGGTGGTGGGTCCGTGAGTGGTGGATCCGAAGGGTGCGCGCCGCCGCGCGAGGGACGCCCGTGCGCAGCCGGGGCGCGGGTCGCGGGGCAGGGCGGAACCCCGTACGGGGCGTGGGTCGCTCGCGGGCCGGGGCGCTGCCGATCAGCGCCGGCCGCGGGGCGCGACGGTGGTGCGCGACAAGGTGGCGCCTCCCGAGATCAGAAGGGGTACCGGTGGTTTTTTGACAGGAAGTAACCGGGGCCCGGCGCACCGGGAGGCACGCGAGAGGAAGCTATCGGACCGGGTCCCGCGGCGCATCCGAATTTCCGCACCGCCGGTGCGGTCGGCCGGGAGCGCCGCCGGGGCTGTGGGGAGCCGTGGGGAGCCGTGGGTGAACCGCTGTCAGACGGTCGCGGCCGTGGGTGTGCCGCCCGCGCCGGGCCGGGCCGTGGCCGATGGAGGAGTGGTCGGCTTCGCACCGGCGGAGTCGGCGGACAGGTCCCGGTCCGGGAGTGCGAACGCGCGGCGGCCGGCGGCTTCGAGGGCTGTGGGGTTGTGGTTCTGCAGCGCCGCGTTGAAGGCGCTCAGCGGGTCGGCGTAGGACTTCGCGACCGCGCTCCAGACGGCCTCGTCGGCCTGCAGCGCGTTGACCACGGCGGCGGCCCGCTCCCTGACGTCCGCGGGCCACGTCGACCGGGTGAACGCGTACTCGGTCTGGTTCAGCGTCCGCACGGCGTCCGTCGCGGTCTGGATCGCCATGTCCGGATCCGTCACCGGGACGCGCAGCAGGTGGCGCAACGACTCGAGCGAGGAGACGTCCTGTAGGAAGTCCCGCTGGCTCTGCGTCAGGTTGGTGCCGTCCCGGCGCAGTGACCCGGTGCCGCCGCCGGGCGTGGTGTCGTGCAGGTAGCAGATGACGGTGTGCCCGTTGCGGGTCCACTCGGCCGGCGTGTCCGGGGAACTGTACTGGGACTCAATGGTGGACGAGCGGGCCCACGGGTCGAGGATGTAGGACGACTCGGCGCCGTTGCAGGCGATGGCGGCCTGCGTCCTCACCTGCTGCGCCCCGGGGAAGCGGGAGCCGGGCAGCACCACCAGGGCGGTCACCTCGCCGTAGTGCGGGCCCGAGCAGGCCGTCGGCATGATCTGGGGGCCACCACCGGCGGTCTGCTCGCTGAAGCAGTCGCCGGGCTGCAGTCGGTCGCCGGTGCCGGTGCCGGTGCCGGTGCCCGGGGTGCCCGGGACTTCGGGGACAGCGGGTGCGGTCGTGCGGTACGGCGGAGCCGGGGTGCCGTCCGCGGTGTCGAAGTGGAAGTGGAGGGTACCGGTCAGCAGGCCGAACGTCGCGGCGATCAGTCCGACGACGCCCAGGACCACGCCCGCTACGGCGAGCCCGCGCCCGCGCTGGTGACGGCCACGGAGCTGGACCAGTGCGGCGATCCCGAAACCGAGCGCGGCCGGCCACAGGCAGCAGGTGAGCCCGGTGACCAGCGAGGTGACGGCGAGTCCGTTGCTGCCCTCGACGAAGCGACGCCCGTCCACGCCGTGCGGTGGCGGTCCGTAGGGGGCCTGGTACGCGCCGGGCACCGACCAGGGGGAGGCCGTGTGGGTGGGCGGCGCCGCCCAGGGGTCGGCGGGTTGCGCCGCGGGCGGGGCCCAGGCGCTGCCGGCGGCGGGTGGCGGGGTCCGCTCGATGGGCGGCTCGGTGTCCCGCGATGCCGCCACCCTGTCGTCGGGCCGTCCTGCGTCCGTCATCGTTCCGTCCCCCAAGCCCGCTGCGCATGCAGCCGTTCGTTCGCGGCCGGACTCTAGCGGATCAAGGAGGCACCCGCGCGGCCGGGGGTGCCAGCGGCAACCCGGCCGTCACCGGTCACCCAGGCGCGTGCCCGGGGGTGATGACGGTCTACCGCCGGAGCACCAGGTCGCGCTGGAACCAGATGCCCGACGTGCCGCCGAGGTCGGCCGGGTCGGCCGGGGGGACTTCGACGAACCCGGCCTTGGTCAGTACCCGCTGGGAGGCGGCGTTGGCGCGGGCGGTGCCGGCCCGCAGCGTGTGCAGCCCGTGCCGCGCCACGGCCAGCCCGCACAGCTCCCGGACCGTCGCGGTCGCCACGCCGCGGCCCGCGACGTGCTGCGCGACCCGGTAGCCGAGTTCGGCCGCACCGTTCTCGAGGTCGTACAGGTTGAACCGGCCCAGGACCGAGCCGTCCTCGTCGAGGAGCACGTAGAAGACGCAGATGCCGGCCTCCTGCTCGGCCAGCAGGGCGACGTACCGGTCGGCGAACCGGTCGAAGTACTCGTCGCCGCGGTCGGCGACCGAGGCGGCGAAGTAGGCGCGGTTCGCCAGCTCGAAGGCCAGGACCGCGGGGGCGTGGTCGGCGTGCAGCCGCTTCAGCTCGGGCACCGGGCCACTGTACCCAGGCCTCGCGGGACCCGGTCCTGACGTGGGGTGCGTCACGTCCGCCGGGGACAGCAGAACGGGCCGCCACCGAAAGTTCGGTGACGGCCCGTCGCGGTCGGGGTGCTCACGCGGTCAGGTTGGTCAGCACCTGGTGCGCACGCCGGGTGAGGCGTTCGGCGCGGTCCTTGACGCGGACCGCGTGGAGGAGCCGGTACTGCTCGGCCTCCCGCAGTCGCTCGTCGATGGTGGCCCGCGCGGCGTCGAGTTGGAAGGTCATGGTGTATTCCCCCTGGTCGTGGGGTGGTCCGTCGACATCACTCTGATGCCAGTCCCGGAGGCCGCCCTCATGCTTCATATTCTACACCCAAACGAGTCCAACGCCTTTCAATTTTCCCTCGACTTGGAGAACTGCCTGCCAATCGAAGGCCAACTAGCGCTTCGAGGCCGAGTCCGCCCCCACCTCCGGTGGCAGCGCGCCGCCACCGGGGGAGGGGTGCGCCTCAGGAGTCGGCGGGCGCGGCGGGCTGGTCGACCTCGATCGTGATCTTCTGCGCGTCCGCCGCGGCGGGCGGGACCGCGCCGATGTCGGAGACGGTCGTCACCACGATCGCGGGGGCGTCCGGCACCCAGTTGGTGGTCTTCGACGGGACGATGACCGTGGTGGTCTGCGCGGTGCCGTCACAGACGATCAGGTCCTCGGCGACGCGGGTCGACCCGAACGCGATGGTGGAGGGGTCCTGCGGATCGGGCTGTTCCACCGACACGTTCAGCGAGCGCTCACCCGCCGGGGCGTCGCAGGTGTAGGTGACGGTCGCATGGACCTTGCCCGGGTACTTCGCGTCGATGACCGCGGTGTCGATGCCGATGCTGTCCACCGCCGACGCCGCGGGCGCCGCCACCAGCGTGCCGGCGCTCGCGACCAGCACGGCCATGCCCAGCCTGACGACCTGTCTCATGCCTGCTCCTTGATCCATTGGCCCCCGCACCCACTATCAGACGGCCCCCCGCGATCGGCGAGCGGACCGCAGCCGATCGCGGGGGGCCGGTGCCCCTCTGCTGGTGTCGGGCGTGCGGCCTCGGTGGGTGAGGGGGCCATCGAGCGGCTGCAGGGGCACGGCGATGAGCGCGCCGTCGACGCTGCCGTCGGCCTGGCCGACGTCCGCGGTCGCCCGGCCTGATGCGGCACCGACCGACGCCCGTGCCGTGCCGTGATGTCGACGCTGCCGTCGGCCTCGGCCTCGGCCTCAGCCCGGTTGTTCCGCGAGGAGGCGGAACGCGCGGGCGTCCGCCTCCACCTGGTCGAGCGTGAGGGTGTCGGAGCTGCTGCCCCGGACCTCGCTGAACATCGCCTGCATGCTGCCGTCGGCCCACAGGCAGATGCCGCTGGGCTGGGCGACCAGGCTGGGAGGGTCGATGCCGCAGGCCATCGCGCCCCCGCGCGCCCCCGGGTCGGCGCGGTGTGCGTGGAGGATCACGTCGTTCGTGGCGCCCCCTCGCCTGAGGGCGTCGGCCAGGGAGGAGGACGGCCAGAAGTCGTGCCGCTGGTAGCCCATGACCATGACGTAGCCGCTGCTGGGGCTGCCGTAGGACGCACCGAACGCCTTGGGGTCCGCCGCACCCGACGCCACTTCCTGCTGGATCCGCTTCGTCAGTGGACTGTCGGCCTCGACGGGCAGCCCCTCGAACTCCCGCGGCGTGACGTACCGGTAGGCCCCCAGCCCCGCGATGTTGTCAGCGAAGGCGTACCCCGTCCCGGCGACGACCAGGACCGCGGCGCCGGCCGCGATCAACCAGCGGCGACGGTTGCGTCGTGGCGCGGCAGGCGCCGGGTCCCCAGGCGCCGGGTCCTCAGGCGCCGGGTCCTCGGGTACCGGGTCCCCAGGGGTCGGGTCCTCGACGGTCGGGTCCTCGGTCGGGGGTATTTCTGACGGCACGTGCGGTCTCCTGAGCTCGGGTGGGAGCGCACAGCGAAGCAGCTCCGAGCAGGCCTGGCAAGATCGGTTCCCGCCGCCGCCGTCTGGCGGGACCCCTGGCGGGGGTAACGGCGGCGCGTGCACCGTTACCCCCACGCCGGAAGCCTCGGTTCCCGGCAGTCCGTCGGTCCGTCAGGCGATGGTGGCCGGGGTGTCCCGCAGGGTGACGTTGGCGTGGCTCTCCTGGAAGCTCTGGTCGGAGACCAGGGTCAGCCGGGCGGTGGACTGGAACTCCGGCAGGGTGACGGAGCCGCAGGAGACCATCGTGGTCCGGAGCTTGGCGATGGTCAGGGCGAGGCCCTCGTTGAGGTCGCCGGCATAGGGCACGTAGCCGTCGACGCCCTCCTCGAAGATCAGGCCCTGGCCGCCCTGGCCGTAGCGCTGCCAGTTGCGGGCGCGGTTCGAGCCCTCACCCCAGTACTCCTTGACGAAACCGTCGCGGGTGGGGAGCTTCGCGCCGGCGGCCTGGTCGAAGCGGGCGAAGTAGCGCCCCATCATGACGAAGTCCGCGCCCATCGCCAGCGCCAGGGCCACGTGGTAGTCGTGCACCAGTCCGCCGTCGGAGCAGATCGGCACGTACTCGCCGGTGCGGTCGCGGAAGGCGTCCCGGGCCGCGGCGACGTCCAGCACCGCGCTGGCCTGGCCGCGGCCGATGCCCTTCTGGTCGCGGGTGATGCAGATGGAGCCGCCGCCCACGCCGACCTTGACGAAGTCCGCGCCCGCCTCCGCGAGGAAGGTGAAGGCCTCACCGTCGACGACGTTGCCGCCGCCGGTCGGGATGTCCGGGTAGTGCTTCTTCACCCAGCTCAGCGCCTGCGCCTGCCAGTCGCTGTAGCCGTCGGAGGAGTCGAAACAGAGCGCGTCCGCGCCGGCTTCCAGCAGGGCGGGCACGCGCTCGCGGTAGTCGTGGGTGTTGATGCCCGCGCCCACCCGCAGGCGCTTGGCGGAGTCCACCGCCTGGTGCGGGAAGCGCTTGTTGTCCGCGTAGTCGGACCGGAACACCAGGTACTGCAGCCGGCCCTCGGCGTCCAGGACCGGCAGGCAGTCCAGCCGCTGGTCCCACAGCCGCGCGTTGGCCTGGGAGAGGGTGGTGTCGGCGCCGGCGTGCGGCAGGTCGGCGACGGCGGTCATCCGACCGCTCACCGGTCCCTCCAGGTCGTGGCGCTGGGGGTGGAAGTCGCGCGAGGTCACCAGGCCGAGCAGGCGACCGGTGGCGGTGCCGTCCTCGGTGACCGCGGCGGTGCTGTGACCGGTGCGCTGCATGACGGCGACCAGGTGGCGCAGGCTGTCGTCCGGGCGGACGTTGGTGTCGCTGGTGACGAACCCGGCCTTGAAGTTCTTCACCTGGCGGACGGCCGCGGCCTGGTCCTGGATCGACTGGTTGTGGTGCAGGAAGCTCAGACCGCCGTTGCGCGCCAGCGCGATCGCCAGTTCCGGCGTGCTGACCGCCTGCATGATGGCGGAGGTGAAGGGGGAGCCCAGCTCGATCGCCGACCGCTCGCCGACCGCGTGCCGCACCAGGGGCGTGGACAGGTCGACCGTCGCGGACGAGCAGTCGGTGCGGGTCCGGTTCGGCAAGAGCAGAAACTCGTTGAACGTCCTCGAGACCTCGGCGATGATCTGTGCCACTCGTTCCTCCTGACCCGTCGACCGGGGCCCGACTGCCCGGCCGTGAAGATCGCCCCGTGTCCTCGGACGGGGGGCAGGCCAGGTGCCGGCACGTCAGTTGTGGGGGCACCACGAACCACGGCAGGGCCCTGACCAGCCCGGGTCGAACGAGTCGAACCAGGGGCGGCCGTGACCGGCACCCTATCGACTACTCGGCCGCTGTACGAATCATCGTCCGGGGCCTGACCAGCCGGTCCGGCCGCGGGCGTCGTGGTCGGCGCCCCGGAGGCCGTCGATGATCATCGTATCGACGTACTGGAAGCTTCGAGGCGGCCCGGGTGACCGCCCGTCATCGGCATCGGCGGATCGTCACCCCGGCGCGAGCTCCGGTCGGTACCGTGAAGCTGTTTGTGACGCAACGTCACAAACAGGAGGGAGGTGCGATGCTGTCGATCGTGGCGGGGCCGCTGCGCGGTGCGCCGGTGGTGCTGCGGAACGCGGACGTGCTCCACGACGCCGCGAGCACGATGAAGGTGGCGGTCCTGGCGGCGCTGTACCGCAGCGCGGTGGATCTCGACGCCCCGCGTCCCGTGGTCAACCGGTTCACCTCGGTGACCGGCGGCGAGTTCGCCAACTCGCGGGACTGGGACAGTGATCCCGAGCCGTGGGGCCTGCTGGACGAGGGCGGCTCGGCCACGCTGCGCCGGCTGGCGGACCGCATGATCACGCACTCGTCGAACCTGGCCACCAACCTGTGCCTGGCCGAGACCGGCCCGCAGGCGGTGGCCGAGGTGTGGCGCAGGGCCGGGGCGACGCACAGTGCCAGCCCGCGCGGCATCGAGGACTACGCGGCCCGCGACGCCGGTGTGCACAACCGGGTCACGGCCGCTGATCTGGTGCGGCTGCTGGAATCCCTGGAGCCGGACCTGCTGGCCCTGTTGGAGCGGAACACCTGGCGGGTGGACCTGGCGGCCGGACTCCCCGAGGGGACGAGGATCGCGTTCAAGAACGGTTGGATCCCGGGGGCGCGGCACAGCGCCGCCGTGGTCCACCCCCACGACACGCCGCCGTACGTGATCGCGGTCTGTTACAGCGGCCCGCTGGCCTCCGGCCGGGACGAGTACGAGAACGACCCGGCGGCCCGCCTGCTCGCCCGGATCTCGGCCGGCGTCTGGGCCCGGCGCCGCGACCTCACCGGGTGAAACGGGCCGGGCCGGGCCGGACAGAGCGTGCGGCTCTGTCCGGCCCCGCCGGCAGTCTGCGTCAGCCGGCGGCCAGGAGCTCCAGCGTGTCGACGACGCGGTTGGAGAAGCCCCACTCGTTGTCGTACCAGGCGACGACCTTGACGTGCCGGCCGTCGACCCGGGTGAGGGCCGAGTCGAAGATCGCCGAGGCCGGGTTGCCGGTGATGTCGGAGGAGACCAGCGGATCCTCCGAGTACTCGAGGATGCCGGCCAGCGGTCCCTGGGCCGCGGCGCGGTAGGCCGCCAGCACGTCCTCGCGGGTCACCTCGCGGGCGACGGTGGTGTTGAGCTCGACGATCGACCCCACCGGGACCGGCACCCGGATCGAGTCGCCCGACAGCTTGCCCGCCAGGTTCGGCAGCACCAGGCCGATCGCCTTGGCGGCGCCCGTCGTGGTGGGCACGATGTTGACCGCGGCGGCGCGGGCGCGGCGCGGGTCGCGGTGCGGACCGTCCTGCAGGTTCTGCTCCTGCGTGTAGGCGTGCACCGTCGTCATGAAGCCGTGCTCGATGCCGGCGAGGTCGTCGAGCACCGCGGCCAGCGGCGCGAGCGCGTTGGTCGTGCAGGAGGCGTTGGAGAGGATCGTGTGCGCGGCCGGGTCGTAGGCCCCGGTGTTGACCCCGTAGGCGAGCGTGACGTCGGCGCCGTCCGCCGGCGCGCTGACGAGCACCTTGGTCGCGCCGGCCTCGAGGTGGGCGCGGGCGCCCTCGGCGGAGGTGAAGCGCCCGGTCGCCTCGAGCACGATATCGACACCGAGTTCGGCCCACGGCAGCCGCGCCGGCTCGCGCTCGGCGAGCACGGTGATGCGACGGCCGTCCACGACCAGGGCATCGCCCTCGACGGTCACCGGGCGACCGAGCCGGCCCGCCGTCGTGTCGTAGGCGAGCAACTGCGCGAGGGCGACGGGCTCGGTGAGGTCGTTGACGGCCACGACCTCCAGACCGCTGCCGCGCTCCAGCAGCGCGCGCAGCACGTTGCGTCCGATGCGGCCGAATCCGTTGATGGCGATGCGAGTCATGAGTGGTGTCCTTTCGGGTTCACCCCCAGGCTCGCGTACGCCGTCGGCCGCCGACAGCGGCATGATCGCCAGGGTTCGAAAGGATCGTGCCACCGGCCGGCAGCGCGCCACCCGCCCTATTCACCCCGGGTGAAGGTGCGCCGGTACTCGCTCGGTGTGGTGCCGAGGACGCGCTGGAAGTGCAGCCGCAGGTTCGTCCCGGTGCCGAGGCCGACGTCGGCGGCGATCTGCTCGACGGTCCGCTGCGAACGCTCCAGCAGCGCGCGGGCCAGGTCGATGCGCGCCCGCATGACCCACTGCATCGGCGTGTACCCCGTGTCCTCGACGAAGCGCCGCGAGAAGGTGCGCGGCGACACCGCCGCGTGCCGGGCGAGCACCTCCAGGGTGAGGGGCTCGTCGAGCCGGTGCAGCGCCCACTCGCGGGTGACGGCGAAGCGTTCGCCGAGCGGCTCGGGCACGCTGCGCGGCACGTACTGCGCCTGGCCGCCGCTGCGGTAGGGGGCCGCGACCAGGCGGCGGGCCGCGTGGTTGGAGGCGGCCACCCCGAGGTCGCCGCGCAGGATGTGCAGACACAGGTCGATGCCGGAGGCCGCGCCGGCCGAGGTGAGCACGCTGCCCTCGTCGACGAACAGGACGTTCTCGTCGACCCGCACGAGCGGGCGCTTCGCCGCGAGCACCCGCGTGTAGTGCCAGTGCGTCGTGGCGCGCCTGCCGTCGAGCAGACCCGTCGCGGCGAGCGCGAAGGCGCCGGTGGAGATGGCGGCGAGCCGCGCCCCTCGGTCGTGGGCGGCCACGAGCGCGTCGAGGACGGCCTGCGGCGGGTCGTCGCGGTCCGGGAACCGGTAGCCGGGCAGGAAGACGAGGTCGGCCCAGGCGAGTGCCTCGAGCCCGTGGGCCACCGCGTACGACAGCCCGTCGCCCCCGGTCACCAGCCCGGGCGCGGCACCGCACACCCGCACCTCGTACGGCATGCTCGCGCGGGTCGCGAACACCTGGGCGGGGATGCCGACATCGAGCGGCTTCGCGCCTTCGAGCACGAGGACGGCCACATGCCGTAGGTCGGGGACGGACACGGGGTCGAGGCTAGTCGAGTGGTGGGCGGGCCCGCTGGTCACGGCGTGTCCCCGGCCGTTCGCCGGTTTCGGTCCTCCCGGCTCGTTCGTCCCGGCTCGTTCGTCCCGGCCTCACGCCCGCACGGGGGCGCCCGGTTCGGCCAGCAGGCGGTAGCTTCCCCGGTGGCTGCGCACCACCCCGGCGGTGGGGTGCGGGAAGTGGGTCCCGAGCAGCAGGCCGTCGGCGTCGGCCAGGCCCGCGAGCAGGCGGTGGCGGGTGCGGATCGCCTGCTCGGGGTCGATGTCGACGCAGCTGGTCAGGTGGGGGTGGGAGAGCTGCACGGGGTGGTGGATGCTGTCGCCGGTGATCAGGGCGGACCGGTCGGTGCCGCTGACCTCCACCGCGACCTGCCCGGGGGTGTGGCCGGGGGCGGGGACCAGCCGGACGCCGGGCGCCACCTCCAGCCCGTCCTCGGGCACGTCGGCGAGCTCGAACCGACCACTGTCGCGGACCGGGTGGACGGAGTCGCGGAACATCTGGCGGCGGGCCTCGTCCATGTCGGCCCCGGCCCAGAAGTCCCACTCGGTCCGGCTGGTCAGGTAGCGGGCGCGGGGGAACGTCGGCTCCCAACGCCCGTCGCGCAGGCGGGTGTTCCAGCCGACGTGGTCGGTGTGCAGGTGGGTGTTGATCACCAGGTCCACGGACTCGGGCGGGAACCCGGCGGCGGCGAGGCGCTGCAGGTAGTCGGTGTCCAGGTCGTTCCAGGCCGGGTTGGCCCGGGTCTTGCCGTTGCCGATGCCGGTGTCGACCAGGATGCGCAGCCCGCCGGCCTCGACGGCGAAGGTGTGGCTGGCCAGGTGAGGGGTGTCGGCGTCGGCGAAGTCCGGGCGCAGCCAGGGGGCTTCGTCGATGACCTCCCTGGTGACCCCGGGGAGCAGCCAGGGGCCGGTCTGCGGGGGCAGCGCGATCTCGTCGACGCGGTGGATGACGACACCCCCCAGGTCCCAGCCGGTGGGGACGGCGGTGGTGTCCTGCCGCGCGGTGCTGGGGGTCATGGCGGGTCCTCTCGTTCGGGCGCGATGTAGGGGGCTCGGGCATGGAGGCCGGTCATGGCTTCATTCGAGCACTTAAGGAGAATCCTTAGCTTTAGTCAGCCTCGCACAGGGTGAGCCGCTAACGCAAACGATTCGCTTTTGGTCCGAGCGGAATGCGCCCCCGGCCCGGCCCGGCCCGAGCTGCCGCTCGCCGCTCGCCGCACGTCTCCGCGGGCCGGCGTCAGAGTCGGTCGAGCGCCGACCCGACCAGCCTGCGGGCGTACTCGGCCGACAGGCCGTCGGGCCGGAACAGGATCCTGTACATGATCGGCGCCACCACGCCGTCCAGCAGCGCCTCCACGCCGGGCACCGCCTCGCCGCGCCCGGCCGCGCGGGCGCCGATGGTCTTCAACTGGTCGGCGGCGTAGTCGGAGCAGCGGGCGGCCCCCAGGGCCGACCCGCCGGCCACCGCGTCCCGGACGTAGGTGCGCCCCGCCGGCGCGGCCATCTCCTCGACGAACTGCTCGGCCCAGGCCTCCAGGTCCTCCCGCAGGCTGCCGTGATCGGCCGGCGGCGCGTCCGGGCGCAGCCGCAGCACCGCGACGTCGGAGAGAAGCTCCTGCAGGTCGCCCCAGCGCCGGTAGACCGTCGAGGGGGTCACCCCCGCCCGAGCGGCGATCAGCGGCACGGTGAGCGCGGCCCGGCCCCGCTCGGCCTCCAGCTCCTGCACGGCCTGGTACACCGACTGCTGCACGCGGGCACTGCGCCCACCGGGGCGCGCCTCGGCTCGGGGAGTCATGGCACCCATCCTAACGCGAATGATTTGCGTCAGCGGGGAGTCCTGCACCGGCGCGACCGTGTCCCCGCAGCGTCTGCGCGGGCGGCCGGGTGCCGCCACGGGAGTCGCCCGGTCGTTCCGGGCCGTCGACAATGGAGGCAGTCCGCCGGCACGACCGAGACCACCCTGGGAGATCGCCGTCATGACCACCGTCACCGCCTATGCCGCACCCGCCGCGAAGGCTCCGCTGGAGCGGACGACCATCGAGCGCCGCGCGGTGGGGACGCACGACCTGCAGATCGACATCAGCTTCGTGGGCGTCTGCCACTCCGACATCCACCAGGTCCGCGAGGGCTGGGGCACGGCCATCTTCCCGATGGTGCCCGGCCACGAGATCGCGGGCGTCGTCTCGGCCGTCGGATCCGGCGTGACGGAGTTCAGGGCCGGCGACCGGGTGGGCGTCGGCTGCATGGTCGACTCCTGCCGCAGGTGCGACAACTGCCGGGCGGGCCTGGAGCAGTACTGCGCCGAGGGGCCGACCTGGACCTACAACTCCGTGGGCAAGGACGGGCAACCCACCTACGGCGGCTACGCGCAGCAGGTCGTCGTCGACGAGAACTACGTGGTCCGCATCCCGGACGCCCTGCCCCTGGACGTGGCGGCCCCGCTGCTGTGCGCCGGCATCACCACCTACTCGCCGCTGCGGCACTGGAAGGCGGGCCCCGGCACGAGCGTCGCAGTCGTCGGCCTCGGCGGCCTGGGCCACCTGGGCGTGAAGATCGCGCACCGGCTCGGTGCGGAGGTCACCGTGCTGTCCCAGAGCCTGCGCAAGAAGGACGACGGCCTGCGGCTGGGTGCCCACCACTACCACGCCACCAGCGACCCGAGGACCTTCGAGGACCTGGCGGGCCGGTTCGACCTCATCCTCAGCACCGTCTCCGCCCCGCTCGACTTCGGCGCCTACGCGTCGATGCTGCGCACCGACGGGAGCATGGTGAGCCTCGGCCTCCCGGAGGAGCCGGTGCACCTCGTGCTGCAGTCGGTGGTCGGCAACCGGCGCAGCATGAGCAGCTCGGGCATCGGCGGCATCGCCGAGACCCAGGAGATGCTGGACTTCTGCGCCGCGCACGGGGTGGCGGCCGAGATCGAGCTCATCCGCGCGGACGAGATCAACGACGCGTACGAGCGGGTCCTGGCGAGCGACGTCCGCTACCGCTTCGTCATCGACACGGCGACGCTGTGACCACGCATCAGCGCCTCAGTGAGCGACGCCCGCAGCCGAGCGCCGGGCCGACTCCGCCTCGGCGCGCCTGAGCAGCCGCGCCCAGCCGTCACCCGGCGCCCGCCGGGCGATGCCGATCTCGCGCCGCAGTGCCGCGTCGTCCAGCCCCTCGAGCCGGGGGGTCCGCCGCT